>JAYVUD010000001.1:0-17519 GCA_043788335.1 Chloracidobacterium sp.
CACGCCGATCGACTCGGTCGAGGTCGAGACGCCGCGTACCACGCTGACCGAAGCGATGGACCTCGCTATCCAAAATCGACCCGAGATCGAGATAAATAAAGCGCTAAAGGACATCAACGCCATTGATCAACGGCTCTATCGCGACCAAAAGAAACCGCAGATCGACCTCGTCGCCAGCTACACATCGGCCGGTATCGGCGGGAGTCTGAACCCGAATTTCAGAAATCCATTTGCCGGAACGGCTTGCTCAGACCCTCTATCGCCTGGATGTCTCGCACTGATCGCTCAGCAGCAGGCTTTTCTCCGTAACATCGGCGGCGGCGGCACGGCTGTGACCGATATCTTTCAGAACAAGTACCCGACGTTCAGGTTCGGCGTAAATTTCAATATCCCGCTTTTCGGCGATAAGACAGCATCAGCGTTGCTCGGCAAATCACTGGTCGAAAGCGAAAGGATCGAGACGCAGCGTGAGCAGGTCGAACAGGTTATCCAGATCGAGGTTCGCAATGCTCTGCAATCGATACGAACGGCCGAGGGTCGTTTACGTGCCGCCGCTATCGCCCGCGAAAACACCGCCAAGCAATACGACTCGGAACAACGAAAGCTCGACGCGGGACAATCGGATATCTACAAGGTGCTCGAACGCCAAACCGCTCTCGCGGTTGCCCGCAGCAACGAACTTCGGGCTCGCACCGAGCTCAACAAGGCGATCGCAGAACTCCAGCGGGCCACCGGCAACTCCCTCAAGGCGAATAACGTCGCGCCAAAGGCGGTAAAGTAGCCGGTGGAGCGTCCCGTATGAAAGCTGTCTACATTACCGAATTTGGCCCGGGCGATAATCTCGAGCTACGCGAGGTACCGGACCCCGCAACGCCGGCAGGTTCGCAGGTCGTCGTCCGCGTCCGCGCCGCCGGACTGAACCGTGCTGATCTGCTGCAGCGTCGCGGCCTGTATCCGCCACCGACGGGTTACTCACCCAACGTTCCGGGGCTCGAATTTGCCGGTGAGGTCACCGCGACGGGCGAATCGGTAACCGGATGGAAAGCCGGCGACCGCGTTTTCGGTATAACGGCCGGCGAGGCCCAGGCCGAATTTCTAACCATCGCCGCCGCACATCTCGCGCGCATTCCTGATGATCTCGGCTTTGCCGAGGCGGCCGCCGTGCCAGAGGCTTTCATCACCGCCCATGATGCGATATTCACGCTCGGACGGCTTGAAATGGGCGATACGCTACTCGTTCACGCCGTTGGTTCGGGCGTCGGCCTGGCCGGCCTACAGCTTGCCAAGACAGCGGGTGCAATCGTGATCGGCACGTCGCGAACCGCCGAAAAGCTCGCCCGATGCGCATCGTTCGGGCTCGATATGGGCATCTCGACCGCGGACACGCCGGAATTTTCGTCCGGCGTCCTTGGGACGGCCGCGGGCCGCGGGGCCGACGTCATACTTGATCTGGTCGGAGCAGGTTACTTTGAACAAAATATGCGGTCGCTTGCTGTGCGCGGCCGCCTGATACTCGTCGGCCTCACGTCTGGCCGCACCGCCCCATTCGATCTCGGCATCGCCCTGCAAAAACGGGCATCGATCACAGGTACCGTGCTTCGCGGCCGTTCGGCCGTCGAGAAAGCCGAGGTCACCCGTCGATTTTCGGACGCGGTGGTACCATTGCTCGCCGCGGGCAAGGTCAAACCTAATTTGGATCGTGTGTTTCCCGCTCGTGACGTTCTGGCGGCCTATCGCTATCTCGAATCGAACGCAAGTTTCGGCAAGGTCGTTCTAGAATTTTAGGTGGTCACGCGCAAGGCGGCCTCGTCCGTGACGATACACAGCCCCCGCACCCCCTGGAGGTCGAGTTCGTCCATCCATCGGACAGCTTGCAGATGCGTCAGGCCGCTGGCCTCAGTCCTTTCAAACGAGACCACCGACCACCGCTGTTCGTCCAGTTCGCTCTCCGGATCGACGGTCACGGGCATTGCCGGGATCGGCGGCAGTTCGGCTTCAAGTATCGATGTCATCTCAAATATTTCGGTCGGTCGCGAAATTTCCATCCTTTTCTTCAGATGTGAGATGCCCGACCGGATTTCCTCATTTCTCGTAACGCGCCCTTTCTCAAGCAACATTATCACACGCGTCGGGCGAACGTAAACGATTTTTCGCTGCCTGCCGACCCGGGAGGCGTTTCTTAAGTTCCTGAGGCTGTTTACAAGGCAGCACGTTCAAAGGGTTGACGTTTTTTTACCGCAGATGACGCAGATATGAGAATGTCTGAAAAGTCAGTTGAACTCTCTGCGACCTCCGCGTCCGACTCTGCGGACTCTGATGTTAATATTCAGTTAAACAATGAAAACGCTACGACTTACGTGGATCCTGCGGAAGATCAAGAAAGTTCGCCCTAATCGCAAAACTGGCAAAAATCATCGTTCGTCTGACTTTTCAGACACCCTCCGTAGAAAAAGTCCTACGATCTGCGTCATCCGCGTCATCTGCGGTTAAATCTTTCGATAATTTTCAATAGTCCTGACTTTCAAGACATCGTCATGAATTTGAGAGCCGCATCCGCCGCTCCCGGGATGAGCAATCGCTCGTTGGCGGGGGCGCAAATATTCCGATCGAGCCTGCACACAAACGGCGGGACAATTGGTAATATAGTGGGAGAGTTATGTTATTCAGACAGTCGATCTTTATTACAGGTTTTCCGGGTTTTATCGCCGGCCGTCTGGTCGAGAGCCTGGCCAATTCGGACACGCAGTTTTTCTTGCTCGTCCAGCCGCAGTTTGTCGATAAGGCGATGGCCGATATCGAGGCGATCGCCGTATCGACCTCGACACCGCTCGAGAGTTTTGTGATCGTCGAGGGCGACATCACCGCCCCGAGCCTCGGTATCAGCAAGGAAGATCTCGACACCATACGGTTCGAAACCACAGACGTGTACCATCTCGCGGCCATCTATGACCTCGCCGTGGCCAAGGATCCGGCGTTTAAGGTAAATCTCGATGGCACGCATAACATCAACGATCTTGTCCGAACGATCACGAAGCTCTATCGCTACAACTACATTTCCACCTGCTATGTAGCGGGCAAACGGCTCGGCGACATCAGCGAAACCGAGCTCGAGCACGACGCCGGGTTTCGAAACTACTACGAGGAAACCAAGTACCTCGCCGAGATGGAGGTCGAAAAGCTCAAGGCTGACGTGCCCGTCACCATTTTTCGGCCGTCGGTCGTCGTTGGCGATTCCGAAACCGGCGAGACGGTCAAATACGACGGCATCTATTACCTCATCCATTATTTGAACAAGGCTCCGTGGCTACTGCGCGTGTTCAATGTCGGCAACAGCGAGGTGAGGCTCAACCTCGTGCCGGTCGATTTTGTCGTCGCCGGCATCGCCGCCCTCGCCCGCGATGGCGGGGCCACCGGCAAGACCCTCGCTCTCGCTGACCCCGCACCGCTTACCACCGCCCAACTTTTCGATGTTATTGCCAAGGAGATGACCGGTCGAAGATCAGAGATCAGTCCGCCAAAAAAGCTGACGGAGTGGTTTCTCAATACCGGACTCTCGCCGATGGTCACGGGACTGCCGCATTTCGCCGTGCCATACTTTTTTATTTCGCAAACGTACGACACCGCCATTGCCGACGTACTGCTTGCTCGGCACAACGTAAAGTGCCCCGGTTTTGCGGAGTACATCGGCAGCATGCTCGATTTTGTCGACGAGCATCCGAAACTGTAGTGGCGCTCAGCGACCGCCCGGAGCTATTTGCAAAGTCTAAAAGCAAATTTGACGGCGTTTGCGGCATCCTACCGGTAATGGGTTTTATTTCTTTTGATCGCTTGCGGTCCGCCGCTGTTTTGGTCGCCGCAGTTTGCGGCTCGGCAATTTTCGCCGACGCCCAGAGCGGGCGTGTCCTGGCCACTCCGACCCCGACGCCGGCCGATGACCTTATCCGCGTCAATACCGAGGAGATCAGGCTCAACGTTCTCGCTTTCAATGAGAGTGGCGGCTTTTTCCCCGACGTCACCGAACGCGATCTCGTCATCACCGAAAACAACGTCCTGCATCAACCGGCCAGCGTTCGGCGCATGCCCGCCAATGTCCTTATTGTACTGGATACCGGCGGCGAACTCCGCGCCGTCAAAAGTCTCGATTGGACCCGAAAAACGGCCAGGGCGGTCGTCGGTTCGCTCCGTTCGGACGATTCGGTCGCGATAATGCAGTACAGCGACAAGGCCGAGATCGTTGACGAATGGACGACCGATAAATCGCAGACGCTCGACGCGATCGCAAAGAAAACCAGCTTCGGCCGCAGATCGGCGTTTGTCGATGCATTAAGAAAAGCAACCGACTTTTTGCTTCTCAACCCGGCCGATAACCGACATCTTGTGCTCATCACCGACGGCACCGACAGCCTCGGGCAGGCGTCGGCGAAATTTGATGCGTTTCAGCGTCTGCTGTCGACCGACATCTCCGTTCACGTTCTCAGCTACACCCTGATGGAGGCGAGCGACATCGAACCGCGAACCAAGGGAATCTCCAAAACGCCCGGCCCCAGAGCCCTGCCGCCCGAGGTCGCGGCCCAACTCCCGAACGGTGCCCGCGATGCCGCCCAGGCAGCCAAGGTCGGCCCGACCATCAACCTCGACCGGACGCTTGTCCGGCAAATGAAGGCCCGCCAAGCGGATCTCGAGTCGAGCCAAATTCAGCTCGAAAAGATTGCTGAAAACACCAACGGCGAGTTCATTTTGCCCGTATCGAACGACGAGATGGTCGCCAAAGCCCCACTTGTGGCAAAGATGATCGACGCGTCGTACGTCGTCACATACATGCCGAAGATAGCGGTCGTCGAAACCCGCGGCATTGCCGAACGCAATATTGAGGTCACCTCAAAACGCCCCGGTCTGATCGTACAGGCTCGGCGGAAACTGCTTATTAAAGGTAAAAACTGAACAATTTCGGTCCTTAGCGTCTGTGATCCGAAAACGAAGAGCGGTATTATTGAGGCAGGTCGTCAGCCACGCGTGGCGGGTCGTTGTATTCAGATCCACGTTACCGGGGATTTGGATCGTGTCGAAATTTGTAATGTGGCGCCTGATGCCAACCCGCAAGAGCATAAGTTCTAACAAACATTGAAACCGTCATAAATGGCTTGACAAGTACATATATTAGAATTATTCTAAATCTAAACTTGAATCGTTATGGATGAAGCAATAATAAAAGAACTCGGGTTGACCAGGCAGCGTGAAGTTGTCTTGGGGGTAATTCGCGAGTCGGCGGTTCATCTGACGGCGAACGAGGTGTTTGCTCATTCGAAAGAGAAACTGTCGAGCATCAGTTTTGCTACGGTTTATAATTCGCTTCGTTTTCTCAAGGACGCCGGACACATTGCCGAGATTCAGTTTGGCAGCGGAGCGAGCAGATTCGACCGGATGACGTCGAGGCACGACCACGCTATTTGCACAAAATGCGGAACGTTGGTCGATATCGAAATGGATCATCCACAAGAACTCGTGGAACGGGCGGCCGCGATATCTAATTTTAAGCCCGAATCGTTGGAATTTACTTTAAGGGGCATCTGCCCCGGTTGTGTAGAAGCGAAGTATTAGCCACAGAGGACACAGAGAAAGTTTATGGACGGAGATTCGATAAAAAGCGTTTCCAAATATTTTCGGAGATCTCAGTGATCTCGGTGGCCATTATTAAATAACAGGAGAAATAAAAAATTATGTCAACAGCTACAGGAACTGCAACGGAAAATATGGTCGCTATGGCCAAGGTCGGCAAACCGGCACCGGATTTTAACATGCCGTCGACCAAGAATATGGAGACGCTTGGCGAAAACGTCAAACTTTCCGACTACAAGGGCAAATGGTTGATCCTATTGTTCTACCCGCTCGATTTCACATTCGTCTGCCCGACGGAATTGACCGCGTTTTCGGACCGCCTCGACGAACTGAACGGCGTAGGAGCCGAGGTCATCGGCATTTCGACCGATTCGGTCCACTCGCACCGTGCATGGATCAAGACGCCACGTGACAAGAATGGTATCGAGGGCCTCAAGTACCCGCTCGCGTCGGACGTCGGCGGCCGCCTTGCGGCAAAATACAATATCCTGGTTGACGAGGCGAATATCGCTCTCCGCGGCCTCTACATCATTAACCCGGACAGCGTGCTGCAGTATGCGGTCGTTCACGATCTGAACATCGGACGCTCGGTTGATGAAACGCTGCGTGTTCTGCAGGGCCTGCAGACAGGCGGTCTGTGCTCGGCTGACTGGAAACCCGGCCAGGCGAATTTGAAAGTATAGAGAATTAGTTTTGAGTTCCGGCTTTAGCTGGCCGCAGCTTACGCAAAACCAATTGAAGTTGGAACTCAAAACGTGGAGAAAAACTATGCCAATGAGAATTGGAGACGCGATGCCGGCCCTTGACGGGGCGACCAGTTGGTACCACGGCTCGCTGGAACATACGAACGAACATATCAAGGGCAAGCCGACGCTTGTGCATTTTTGGGCGGTTTCTTGTGGTATTTGCAAAGACAAAATGCCGCAACTGAACGAGCTTAAGGCAAAGTATGGCGAACTCGGCCTCGAGTCCGTCGCGGTGCATATGCCGCGGTACGAGGCGGACACCGATCTCGATACGGTCAAAGAAGCTGTTGAGACAAACCACATTGCCGGACCGATCGCGGTCGACAGTCTTCATAAACTGAAGGACGCGTTTCTTAACGAACAGGGTTGGGTGCCGGTGTATTATCTATTTGACGCCGAGGGCAAGCTGAAAACACGTGCCGCGGGCGAATTTGGCATCGGCATCGTGCAAACTGCGCTAGACAAAATGTTTGGAACGCAAGCGGCCGCAAACTAAGACCGTCCGTTGCGGGCGAGCTTCAGCACTCACGAGCCAACAAACAGGCCGGATCCATCTCGGATCCGGCCTGTTCAGTTTCCTTCGTCGTAGATACTGAATAAGAAAGCGATCTAACAATCGCAACTTGTACAACAGTCGCAGCAGTCTCCACAGTCACTGCAACCGTCGCAACAGTCACACGCGTCGCCGCACCCGCACGATCCGCACCAGCCGGAACTTGCCTTTTTTGCCGCATGTCCGGCAGCCTCGTCAGGCCCGAGGATGGAATTCATTAACAGGGATTTTGGTAAAGTCAGCACAGATCCAAGGACCGCGCCCAGAAACATCAGGTTAAAGCTCATATCAAAACACTCGCGGGCGGATCTCGCTTCGCGAGCCTGAGCGGCGGGGGCAGCCAACGCAAAAACAAATACGAACACAAAAACCAGCGGCATTTGCCACGAGTAGTTGCCGGCCAGCGTTCGAGCTTTGTCGCGGGCGATCGACAGGTGTTCGCGGAACGTGAGTCGGGGCCTCGATGAACACGCGGTGTTCGAATTCAGGACCGGTAAATGTGCCCCGCATATTCGCCTCACGTTCTGTGCGAGACGCGATCCAAACCGCGTCTTGTACAGTGCGTCGATCGGAAGTTCACCGATATTCGCCGCGATCTCGCGTTCCAACTCTAAGATAAGTTCGACGATCTTTCGCTTTGCTCCGGCCGGAATAGACGCTTCGCTCAGATCGTAGACGGCTCGGAACGCGTTGAAATGGCCGCGGCGGACGTCCTTTTCGTAGTCCTCGAAGGCGTCGATCAAATAGATCATTTTCCCGAACGCAAAGCCGAGCTTAAGCGCGGTATCTGCAAGCTCGTCCCGGCCGATGTGCCGGACTCCGTCGCGAAAAAACCGTGCAGTCGTCTCGGCGGTCGGAAACGCAAGGTCATCGAGCGAGACGACCGCCGCTTCGCGTGCCGGTTGAGATCCAAGGATCTCGCGGATCTCATCAAGCGGAAAATTCCATTCGGCAAGCAATCGGCTTGCAGTTTGAAAATCACTTGAGAAAGCACGACGTAACGCTCTGAATCGAACGCCCTCGCGATCGTCGATGTGGTCGGCAACCTTAAACTCAGTGAGTATGACATTGGCGGCGGCGGCCCACCCGAGCGATGCGGGGATCGACTCTTTCGGCAGGCTCAGACAGTTGAACGACTGATATGAACGCTGCCATTCGTCGACACTCTCGCCGCGCAGAGCGGTCAGTATTTCAGCCAAAAAGACGGTGTCGTGGTTTAGCAGGAGGCGGGCTTTCGCGCTATAGGCAGAGCCGATGGTCTTGCACGTTCCGCAGTAATTGAGCCGTCTGAAATGCCTCTCGTCCGCCGACATTCCGCATTTTTTCGCACGCATCAAGCCAAACATTATGTCACCTCACATATTGAAAAGACGCCAGAATCCACTCAAGACCGATCCGATCACGAACAGACTCACGAGGATAGAACCGACCAGGATCAAAATCAACAGCAAGATTATGGCAAAAACAAAGACGTAATCGCTAGTCGTACCAACGTTTTTTCCGGTCGCCCGCGTCCGGATGAGATTTATATTCTGCTTGTTTGATTTCCAGACAAGATCGAACGCGTCGCCGACGATCGGGATCGAGCCGACGAGATAGTCGAGGCCGATATTAAAAGCCATTCGGAGCAGGGTGATCTTCGGCACACCGTAACGCACGCCCGCGATCAGAATGTAGAATGACGCAAGGCTGGTCAGAGCGTCGCCGACATTCGGCACGAGGCCGATAATCCCGTCCAATCCGAACCGCCATCCGACACCCGGAATGCGAAAAAGATCGTCAAGATAGAATGCGAGTTGATCGAGCTTTTCGTCGATCTCGACCTGTTTTCTGGTTTGGATATCTGCCATAAGATGTGGTCATAGAGAACACAGAGTTTGCTGAGGCAAGAGAACAAACTTAGTTCTTCGTCGGTGGTCTCTGTGGCGATCCGCCTTCAACTATCTTTACGCTTATGATCTTATCGCCGCGCACGATCGAATCTACGACTTTCATATCCGTTTCGTTCACTTTTCCGAAAACGGTATACCCGCCGTCGAGGTGCGGTTGCGGCGAATGCGTGACGAACCACTGCGAACCGCCCGTGTCTTTGCCAGAGAGGGCCATACCGACGGCACCTCGGTCGTAGGGCAGCATATTTACCTCGCAGCGGATCGACCAGCCCGGGCCGCCGTTACCGTCACCGCGTGGGTCGCCGTCCTGCATCACGAAATTAGGCACGACGCGATGGACCTCGAGGCCGTCAAAATAGCCGGCACGAGCGAGTTTGACCCAATTATCGACCGTCAGCGGAGCTTCCTCGGGCGAAAAGACGATGGTGAATGTTCCCTTTTCGGTCGTAAGCACGGCCTTGACCGAACCGTTCTTTCGCGAAACCGCCCGGCGATAGTCGGCGTCTGTACTGAGCATCTGGCCGAGTTTGGTCCCAAAGGCGGACGAGTACGGTTGGACTTGGTCCTTATGCTTTTCCTTGGCGGCCGCAACCATCGCAGGTACGCCGGGCGCGTCTTTTGCTGCGTCTTTGTCCGCGAGAATCTCAAATCCCTTTTTTCTCACAAGATAGTCCGGCGAGTTCAGAGCCATCAGGGCTGATGTCACAGCTTCTTTCTTACTTAGTTTCGCGGCCGCGTCGAGTATGGCGAGCGTCGCGTCGTTATCGTGTTTGTCACGCAGAAACGCGTAATTAAAGGCCTGATTTAGCGCTTCGATATTTTCCTTCGTCGCCGGCCGCTCAGCTATCAGACCGGCAGTCGCGGCCCGCAGGAAGACGTCCGCGTTTGTGAGTTGGCCGCGAAGTATCTCGTCCAGATTATCGGGCTTAAACGCTGCAAGTGCAGCCGTGAGGTCGGGCATTGCCTTCATCATCTTTGCCTGATCCGCGGGTTTGACCTGCGACGCCATTCCCGCAACATATTCCGTGAGCTTTAGGGCCGCATCCCGCTTGATCGTCTCATCCTTGTCTGTCGCTAACTCGGATAAACCCTGTGCATAGGCCGAGGCAAGTCTACTGTCTTTGTAAGCAAAACCGTCCGGAAATCGCATTGCAGAGTACATCTTGGGCGCGATACGGGCAAGAGTGATCTCAGTTTCAGGCGAGGCAAAACTATCGGCCATTCGAAACTGGTTGAGGAAGCTGACGGCCCGATCATCCTCGGTATTTGGGACCAACCGGCGGAGCGTCGATACGATCTCAAGTAGTTCGCTTTTCTCAACCGGACTTTTGAACTTAGACTTTTCGTGAAGAACCAGTAGTGCTTTACCGCGTTCGATTAGACGTTCGAATGCTGCCGTATTTTTAAGGCTCGCTAGAGCACGGATCGCAGATATTCGAACCGCGGGATCTTTGTCGACGGTCGCGGCGTCGAGCAAAAGGTTGAAGGCCTCTTTGTCCTCGGCGGCACCGAGGGCCCGTGCGGCGTTGACTCGGACATCGACGTCGGTACCATTAAGCAGCATTTCCCGAATCCGGGCATTCGCGGTCTGCCCCCGAAGACGCGTAAGAGTATTAAGCGCGTCGGCGACGACACGCGGGTCGGAATACCCGAGAAAACTTTTCACAGCGTCGGTCGCACCGTCGGGCCGTGCACGCAGTGCGGCCGTCAGGCCTAGCCGCACGACATCCGTGTATGGTGCCGAACGCTTGCTGTTTTCGAAAATTAGCACCTCGACGATCGCCGCCCCGAGAGCTTTTGCGTTTTCGTCCTTAGCGTTGGCCGCCGCGATCTTGCCGGCAGCCTCGACCGCCCGAGCACGGATCCCGCTCTGGGCGCGAGTATCGGACAGGACCTTTAGGATGGCGTCAGCACCCTTGATCGATTCGATCTCGCCGATCGCAAATGCCGCCATCGTCCGAACGTCCTGCGACGGATCGTTTTCGAGCAGCGACACCAATGCCGCGATCGCCCGTTCATCGCCGATCCGCCCGGCGGCGAGTGTGGCCCGCGTCCGGATCTCCGCATTCGGCGACCGCATCAGATCCTCGATCCCCGGCTCGTACGCACGTGCGTCCTCCGCTTTGACTATTCGCACCAGCGTGGCGGTCGGGACCTGCGCAGCCGTACCATATGCCAGAACCAGGACAAACGCGAACGAGGTCGAAATGCAGAGTTTCAATTGCATAATTTTATTTGATTTTATCCATGTAAGCCGCAAATGCCAAGACCTGCCGACAAAAGGTGCGTCCCAGCTTGTTACCCGACCAAACACTAGCAAACTGCCTCCGGTTCCAGTCGTTCAAGGCACAGGTCAATTGCCTCCGGCTTCAGCCGGAGGTTGACGGCCCGGGCTTTAGCCCAATGTCGGCTGAAGCAAAATGGAAGTTGCACCGTCCGAAAATTTGGCTAACGCCCGGAAGTGCTCTGGCCCAATTTCCACCCCCTGACGAGGCTGTGTCAAATCTAGGAACAAAGTTGCGGAGTAGCGGCATAAAGTTAGCCCCACGTGAAGCAACGCGGAAGGTGGGGTATGTTCGCAGTTTTCGATATTAAGTCCGCGTGGCGGGCGACATAACGACACAAATCTAATGCTGTCATTATTTTACACTTACTATGTCACCCGCTTCGCGGGTTACGGATCATGTTTGCTGGTTACCCCGGTTTCGGTTTCGCTTCACCTTGGGTTACAAATATGTCCCTGCTTCGCAGCTAAAAAACTGACCAAATCGAGTTTTGACACTGCCTCTGGAGAGCGTGGCGAATGACCGTGGCTACGACGCGCTTGGTGCCCGGAGCCGCTCGTACGTTCTTCATCATGCAGAAGCCCGCACGAAGTAAGGGCGTCTTCAACCCTCGACCCGCCAAACGCCCATCAAGACTTTGACGCCAAAACAGTCTGTTGCGTACTGGGCGGAAACAAACATGCACGGCGACCACGAGACCTACGAAGAAAGCGAATTTCCGCTCGCTTATCTCCTAAGGCTTCGCACATTGGGGACGTGGCTGCCTGGTGACGAACGCGATTCGATAGGAGGAGGCGGGCGAAACTGTTACGCCAAGCCGCGAACCCAGCCGAAGTCCGAATTCGAATGGGCGATGAAAGAACGCCGACATGGTCTATGGAGCCTTCTCTCCTTTTTCCTTTGCTCCTGGTGCGCCTTCGCGGGCGGCCATGTCCTCGATATCTGAATTGACCTCTCCCCCGATCAGGATCGACGCGCCCGTCAGATAGAACCACAGCATGAGCACGATCACGGCGCCCATCGAACCATACGTCTTGCTGTACGAATCAAAATAGTGAAGGTAGAGACGAAATGCGAACGAAACCAAAAGCCATAACGCCACTCCCACTATCGAGCCCGGCGTCACCCATCTCCAGTCCTGGTCGTTGAGGTCCGGCGCCCAATAGTAGATAAAAGCGAAACCGAGCAGGAGAAGAGTAATCACTATCGGCCACTGAAGTACCGGCCATGCGATGGTGAATACAGCCCCAAATCCGTAACTCGCGGAAAGACCATCTGCGATTTTGCCGCCATACATTAGCAAAACCAACGCGGATATAATGAGGATGGCGAGGACGACCGTCAAAGCGACAGCCGTCACACGTTGTTTCCACATGGGCCGCGATTCTTCGACGTGGTAAGCGGCATTGAGCGATTCACTGATCGCTCCCATGCCATTTGACGCCGCCCATAAAGCCGCCAGAATACCAAACGAGATCTTTCCGGCACCGCTGGCGCTGCTCACTTCGAGCATTGTCGAGCTAACCAACTCGGATGCGGAACTCGGCAATACTCTTCCGAGGTAATCGAAAAGACTGTGCCGTAAAGCCGTGCCCGAGCCGATAAGCAGGCCGATGACTGAGGTCAAAAAGATCAACAGCGGAAACAAGGCCAGAAGGAAGTAGTAGGAAAGCTCGGCAGCGCGGCTGAAGATCTTATCTTTGCCGATATCGGCCCATACGCGCTTTGCCATTGCTGACCTCGTAAGTCCAGGAAAGGTGCCATGGTGACTACTGGAGCGCCCGACGCGGGTCACGGTTGGGCGCTATTTGCGATCAATGTTCCGTCCGGAGGCCTTTCTGCGGCGTCATGCTGCCGGCCACACCGGTTGCCCGCTTCGCCTTATCCAGTAGCTCGGTCGCGGTATCGTGTGCCATAGTCATGAGATTTTCTCGTGTCTCGCCCATTAGTTGCACCTCGTAGTTCGTTGCGGGTATTGCCATGCCCACTGCAGCACCGACCGCGAGAGCCGCGGCCCCGAGAATCAACGGGTTCCGCTGAAGATGTGTATCATATTGTTGCCACGCGGCACCTTTGATATCGTTCGCCTTCGAGGATGCACGCTGCACCATTTCGCCCGCGCCCGTGTAAGCGGTATCCAGTGCGCCTGTAACCTTATCGACGGCGGCCCCCGCCACAGTCGATGCCCTGTCGACGATCCCATCGGATGTCGACGATCCGGATCGAAATGGCTGCTCCGGCGACCGACCGACCTCACTAGTCCGCTTTCCCGGGGTCAAAGTTCCCGAGTAGGCCTTGTACACTATCAATCCCGCTCCAAGCCCGATAAGAGCGAACGGCAGCGGATTGTGCTTTGCCATCTTCACTATTGAATTGTCTGCGATCTCGTTTCCAACATTTTTCATAATTTCTGCCGCCTTCCCTATGGTTGCATCGTAAACAGCATCTTTGGCTGTTTCGACTGCATTGTGTACGTGGTCTGATACCTGTTCCGACAAATTTGAAAAGCTGAGTCTGTCCTGAATAGCGTCGATTGTCTCGCCCATCTGACCACGCGTATTCTCTATCTCTCCTTTTAAGCGCCTGGCGTCCTCAGGCAGGTCCTCGGCATCGGCGCCTGCATCGTTGGCCATATATTCTACGGGTTTCCGTTTGAGCGCTTCGCCCGCACCTGCCGTATTAGTCGCTCGCAAGTCTACCGGAGCTCTCCCTTCCCCATCGGCCGTTCGCGGGTTGGTTAAGTCACTTCTTTCTTGAGCCATTTTGCGTCCTCCTTGATTGTTTCAATAGTATTGCGGGGCATCGGATCGGTATTTTTCAACCGGGCCAGCGCCGACGATATGAGGAAATAAGCCACGGCGGCAATGACGAACCCGACCAGCAACGCTGACAGCCAGAGAGGAACAACCTGCCCAAGCAGTATTACCACTCCGGCAATTACGGTGAGTGCCGCAGCATAGGCGACAGCTCCGCCTATCACCAGAGAGCCTATATTTGTCCCGATCTTTATGGCCTTATGCGTGATCTCGGCCTGGGCGAGGGCGACCTCCTGCCGCACTAACATACCCGTTTCAGCCGAGAGTTCAGCAAACAGGTCGCCTAAACTCTTGTCCTCTCTAGCCATTTGTTGGCGCGCCATATTAAACCTCCATGATTGCCCGGGCCTTTTGATATCGGCGAGGGAGCCTGTAGTCCTGCCTCCCTGATTAGCCGTATTTGCGGTCCAAAGGGGCATCCTTCTATTCCGGAACGGCCGAGCGAGTCGGCGAACTCTTAAGGAATCGAGCGGCCACTACGCCCATAATAAACGCCGCTCCCAAAAATATGGCCGGGTTGCGCCGGCCAAAATCTTCGGCGTCACGGGTGATCTGCTTCAAATCGCTTTCTTGGAAATATGTTGCGACTTGGTCCAGTTTCTCGGCTGCAGTCCGGGCGTACCTGGCGGAATACTCCGTCATAAAATTCTGATCCTCGGTCTGACTAAGAGAGTCACCGGCATTGCGGACGCTCTCGGCGATGGACGTCAGCCCGCCAGAAAACCCTTCCTTTTTCTCTTCGATCGCAGACGTGGCTTTCTCGGTCGCGGCATCATAGGCCTCGCCGGCCGTCGATTTGACCTGCTCCACGACTTTCTGCAGGTTGTCCGGCCTGTGCTCCGGCCTGGTTTCGTCCCCTTTCATTTTGGCCTCATCCGGTTGCATCGGCATAAAATCCTTTCCGTTGGCTTGGCGGTGGCTTCTTTGTTGGTTTGTCTGATTCGGCATTTGATCGTCTCCTTAATTCATTTCCCCTTGACGGGCCGATACTGGCATCAGGTTGTGAGCCCCGTATTTCCCTTTAAAGGTTATTGACAGCTTAAAACTGCCCGCGATCAAAGTTTGTATTACACCATACCGTTGTGATCATATTCCTACCGATCTTTTGACTCATTCCCCATCGCCCGTCAGGTCAGAGTTCTTTTGATTCAATTGTTCGTGCCGTTCGTGGCTCAAATTTCTGAGAGGGGTAGACCAGGCCGGTTCAGCGGCGTCTGCGCGTCTTCGCGGCACATAGGCATGTCGTTTACGGCGTGTGCGGCGTGGCCGGGAGATCAAGTCACGGCGGTTTTTGTCCTTAAATTTCCCGGCTTTCGCCGTCCATCCGGCGATCTCCGGGACCTCTCGTCATGCCGTCTGGGAAAGACGTTAAAACGCCCTTCGGATCAGTATTAGAGCCTGCCGACGTGCTAAAGCAACGTGGCTGTGCGCCGCTTCGCGGGAACGACGTTGAAACGCCACAGCGGGATCCTGACGTAGGCCGAACGCGCCACGGGTGGTGTGCCTATTCGCCACGAGGATGATCGGCGACGTGAGAGACAGCGTGATTGCCGCTGGGATCGGCGGTGTTGGGGCTCGGACAACGGGTGGCGGCCGAGCGGTTATTGGCGGCTGCGTAGTGGCGGCAACGGCACGGAAATTACTCGTACAAAACGCAAAATAATCTATACAGAAGGCGCGGATCGTTCGGATAAACCGCTCCGGCTCTTTGACCAATGGCCCCGATCACCTGTACAAACGCACAGTAGACCGTGACGGGCGGTAATTCCGCTGTCACATTCGGGCCGACGCCTCGATGATCTCGTAGGTCGTTATTATCTCGGCGGTCGGTCGGACAGTGGCCGCGACCGAGCAATATTTGGTGTCCGACAGCTCGATCGCCCGTTCGACGGCGTCTGCGGAAACCGTCCGTCCGTGCACGATATGGTGGACGTGAAACGCGGTGAATTTGCGAGGATGATCGTCTGCCCGAGTGCCTGAGATCTCGACATTATAGTCGGTCACGTCCTGCCGTTTCTTGTGCAATATCGAGATCACATCGACTGCCGTACAGGCGGCGACCGAGACGAGCAGCATCTCCATAGGCGTCGGAGCTGAGTGCCTATCTCCTTTGGTGTCCATCACTTGGGCGTGGCCGCTCGGGCTCGTCCCGATAAACATCTCATCGCCGGCATATCGCACAGTTGCTTTCATTGGTTCGTTTGACATAAGTATTTCCTCAATGCCGCTGCAGTAATTTTAACATAGTCGAGTGCTGCTGCAGGCTTTACACAAACAACCATTGGCATACAAAATGCTTCTTAAGGAGTGAGCGTTTTTGCTCCCGTCGGCGTTTTTCCGAAAAGGATGGCTATTATGAAAAGATCTGGAATGTCATTGGCGGCGATCGCGATGATCACTGCGTTTATCTTGGCGGCCGCCGGCATGGCTGACGCCCAACGGCGAAACGACCGCGAGGTCCGTGACCTGCTCCGCAGTATCTCGACAAAGGTCGACGGTTTTGAGTACGGTTTGACCGATCAGTTGCGGAGCAGTTCGGTAAATCGCGATATGGTCAGCGAAATATCCAACGATATTCGCAGCCTGAAAGCCAGCGTTCGCGATTTTCAGCAGAACTTTGACCAGAAACGGGCGAATGGCTCGGACGCCAATCGGATCGTCGACGCCGCACGGCTCATCGACCGGTTTCTCGTCACGTACCCGCAAAACGGCCGGCTCGAAGATGACTGGATGGTCATTCGCGGGCAGATCGAGCGTTTGACGTCTAACTATGGCGTTACCGCCAGTTGGGACGACGAGGGTGACCCGCCGGGAGTTCCGGACAACGCGCCGCCGCTCAGGAACAGCAGTAACACCGTAACGGTCGGACTGTCCGGCACGTATTCGCTCGACGTGGGCAAGAGCGAGGCACTGGACGACGCGATCGGCAACGCCAATATCACGACCGACCAGCGGCAGGACCTGAAGGACAAACTCGAGGCTCCGGCACAAATAGCGATCGATATTCGCGGCAATCAGGTGACGCTCGCCACAACCAACGCTTCGCCGGTAACGATAATGGCGGACGGCCGTGATAAGACGGAACCCGACGGCAAAGGTGCTTCGATCCGTCTGAAAGCCACGTTGAACGGCAGCGACCTGAGTATTTCGAGCCTCGGCGGCGAGACCGACTATACTGTAACGTTTTCATCGGTCGACGACGGCCGGATCCTCAAGGTTTCTCGGCGGATCACGACCGACTACCTCGCCCAGACGGTTTTCGCAGAGAGCATTTACAACAAAACCGACAGCGTCGCAGGTCTCGGTATCGAACCGAATGGCCGCTCAAACGGCGGCAACGCCAACGATCAGAACGGCAGGGGTAATACCGGCAATTCAAACGACCAGAACGGTGGCTACTCTGACAACGACCAGGGAAATAATCCGTCGAACGGCGGCGTTCAGAATAACGGCGGTTACCCGAACAATGGCGGCAGGACAACACCGCCGAATCGCGGACCACGGCCGGTCACGGGACGGACGGGCGATTTCGTTGTGCCTAATGGAACGACGATCACCGGCACGCTTGAAAATGAGATAAATACCAAGGCGTCGCAGTCGAACGACCGATT
>JAYVUD010000002.1:0-69815 GCA_043788335.1 Chloracidobacterium sp.
GTCCTACTGCATCAGTTCTTTGACATTTAGGTATCTGGTTGTCACTTAAACGGTAAAACCGTTCGTGGTGACATAAAACCTATACGTTAAGTTAGTTGAGACAGTTAGTAGTTGCTTGTGGTTCATTGTCGTCTCAACCTGAAGAAAATAAAACTACAGTACAATACCTGCGGAACGCAGGGAATTAAAGCTCGCAGACTTGTAAAACCACGTCACTTTAGTTCTTCGGAACTAAAAGAGCGACAAGGATGAAGCGAGAAGCCGCTACCTTTTAGGGTAGCGGTAGTTCACAAGACAATCTTCACAGGATACCTTGTTTGCTGCTGGCGGGTGGTGCCCGCAATTGCAACACAATCCTTCTGCTTTCAATTTAGCTCGTCGTGATTTTTGCCATTCATTCTGATATTCATTGCTCATACTCTATATTAGTGTTTCAACAGTAAATCTGCAAAGAGTTCTTATCGGAAATGTATGTGTTCTCGCCGTAATTCAACTCGAACCACACGTCGTATATTCCTTCCTCCATCTCCTCCGTGTCCAGGAAGTAGTAGGCGTATGCCTTCTCCCTGTGGTCCACGAGTTCCCGGTCCACAACGAGTCTTAGGTCTTTCTCCTCGGGCACGCACTCGCCGCAGGCGAGTGCGATGGAAACCCTCACGTCCGAAACGATGGCGAGGTTTTCGTAGTAGGGGGTGATGTCCGACCCCCTGGGGACGTTGGGGATGATGTTGATGATTAGGTAACGCTTGCTCCCCTTGACGATCTTGTTGGGGCGGAACCCGAACTCGAAATCGTACACCGGGGGCACCGGGGTCGTGAACCAGAGGTCCGGGTAGATCGCGAAGTAGTTTTCGACTGAGCCGAGTCCGCAAGTCGTGTCTTGCAGGAATTGGATCGTCCACACGTCCTGGTATTTGCCAATCGTGTAGAGCGGGGCCGTCAGCGACACCGGCAACATGTAGCTGCCGGTGTCGAGTAATTGCACGGCCCCGCCGTCGATGGTCTGGACCAGCCGCTTGTCGCCGGGCAGGTCCACCTGATATATTTCCACCTTGACGACCGACTGCACGTTGGTCAAACTGTTCGCGTTGTATACGAACAGTTTGAGGTTCACCGTGTCGCCGCAGGTGGGATTCTGGTATCTCTCTTTGCTCATTTTTTCTCCGACGAAAGAATGCGGCTACGCCGCTCTCAACGCTTGCCACCACTCTTGCTCGCCGCCTTCCGGCGTTGTGCCTCCATCGCCTCGTTTTCTTTTTCCTTCTGGTCGATGAAACGCTCGATCATCCATTTTCGCAGGTTGATCGGCAGCGTCATCGACGACGCCATCGGCAGGTGCATGTGGTACTGGAAGAAGAATATCTCTTCCGACAGTTGGGTCCAAAGACTTAGGCTTGCGTCTTTTCCTTCTTCCGTCGTGGGAAGAAAAAATTGGCCTCCAGTGGGAGATCGACTTGGAACTCCTGGAGGCAAGAGGGGCAGACGATTTCCACGTCGGTGTCCACGCCGAACGGAGGCTCGTTCACGCAGCCACGGATGTACGACACGTCGTTGATGGGCAGGCTCTTGATGAGCATCTGGAGTTCCCGCTTATCGGTCAGCCCTTCGATCTCCATGAGCAATTGGGCCGTCCGGTGGGTCAGAGTGTCGTCGGCGGCGGAATCGCCGAACATCTTGAGTTTCCGGTCGCGGTAGTCCTGGATCTCCTGCTCGTCGCGGCCCGTCGATAGGCGGTAGGAGAATTTGTACTTTGAGGTCGGAAGCACGTCATACAATTCCGGCCCGTAGTCGTCCGGGCACGGCTCGACGAACAGGGTATTCAGGTCGATGGTCGTGGCGAATTTCTTGTCGCATTCGGGGCACTTCACTTCGACATCGTACTCCGGGCTGTAGGAAATACCACGGAGGTAGATCAGCAGGTAGGTCCGGTCGATGGTCAGCAGGTTTTCGGGTCGGAAACCGTCTTTCAAGCATTTCGAGAAGATCATGTTGATGGCCTGACCTTTTCGGACGAATCGGGGGGTGGCCAAAATCTGCTCTTCCTCGCCCGTCATGGGTCGGATGGCGACGACACCCCCGGCGGGGCCGTTCACGCCGTCGTAGAATCGACCCTTGGAAGGTAGTTCTATTTCCTCGTACAGGGTGGTCGAACCCTTCAAACCTTCGAGGAGTTCTTTCAGTTGGCCGCTGCTCGAAGAGACGTTGCTCGCGGGGGCGTCACTGAATTTGACCTTTTTTTGCGGCGATTCTTTGCGGCCCATCTCGCTGAATCCACGCTTTGGGGCTTCGGGAGCATCCCCTCCTTTGGCCCTCTTCATCGCATCCAGGAAAGCCTGGGGGGCGTTCCCGGCCACCTTGAAGGGCAGTTGACCCGGACCTTCGGAGGCCATGGGTCCGGGGCCACCATGCTCCACTTCCTCTTCTTCGCCCCTGTCCATCGCCGCCGCGTTTCTCATCGCTTGAATTTTCTCGAACGATTCCGTGCCCGGCCCGTGCATCACGGATTCCGTCTCGTCGTGTTGAGTCGGGCGGCGTGGGCGGAAAGTTTCATCTGCCATAATTTCTCCTTGATTTGCTACTCTGGTAGAGCAGACTAAAATAGTATCATGGATCTAAATCTGCAAAACATCGAAGAGGCGATTTTTTTTGACAAGAAAGTCCAGGGGCTACTCCCCGAGTTTCGACACCTGTTCGACCAGTGGAGTATCAGTAAACGGGTGCCCGGTATGCAGAATTTAGGCAAGAGGACCGTCATCGAATTCCTCAACTCCCTCGAGGCGGATCACGTCCGCAGGATAGGAGAGTATTTCGGCGAAACAATTATCGTCGATAAAATCGACGGCAACCTCGTCCGCGACTACGAGGGCGATAGCGAACTGGCAGAGGACGACCTTTGCCAGTTCGCTGGGTTCAAAGATTGTGCGGTATATCGGGATTGCGGGCGTGTCTACATAACTTATTGGAGATGAAATGGATTCGACTAAATGTGACGAGATGTCCGAAAAACGTCGGCCCAAATTGGGAACCCCGTTCGCGGACAAGTGGAGCATATCCACTCTGAACAAGATGCTCCAGACCGAGAACGCCATCCTTGAAGCCGAAAAGGCAGAGCAGGAAATGATGGACGATGAGGAGGATTGCGGCGACGATTGCCGCGACGAGAAGGTGCGTGGCGTGCTAGTGTTCTACGTCAACGTGGGTCAATTGCTGCCTTTCAAGGCGGAAGCATTCGTGGGGCGGATGGAGGAGAGTATGGACCTCACCAGGGTCAAAAAGGATTGTGAAGTGTTCTTCATCCCCACCCGCACCGGCGATACGAGAGTGGAATACATTTCATTCGGTCGATAAAGGAGTTTCAATGCTAGAGTTTTTTTTGTTCGTCGTGAGTACCGTCGGCCTGGCCCACATCATCGTTGACGGGTCGATCATGAAGTGGTTTCGGGACGGCATGAAGGGTCTAGCCAAGACGCTAGGCTGGCCCGCGTTGGGCGATGTCGTGGATTGCTACTTGTGTTGCGGCACCTGGTGCGGATTCCTGATGGGCTTGCTGTGGATCAGCTACAATCCGCTGAAGGTGCTGGCGTGCGGATTCGCCGGGGGCATCCTGGCTAATTTTGTCGCCGTATACTTGAATTACTTGGAGGCTCAGACCATCGTCAGCATCGACCACAAAGATCCCACGGAGGGGCCGTGAGTGTCAAGACTTGCAAATACAAAAAGTTGCTGTTTTTGATTTTGCAGTCAAGACGGCAGATGGAATATTTTTGATTGAGTACCAAGGATTCCAACACTATGAGCCGGCAAAATGGGCGAAGAAGTGGAGCAAAAAAAGCCGAACGCCACTTCCAGATCGTCAAGAAAAAAGATGAAATAAAAACGGAGTGGTGCCGAAGTCGCAATATATCTTTGCTGAAGATTCCCTTCTGGGAAAATATTGAAGAGAAGATTGATGATTTTTTGAAGGTGGTTTATGGCGGTTAAGCTCTATCAACTGTATTGCGACTTCTGCGGCTACAAGAGGATTTCCGACGGTTCCGACGTGAAAGACTTGCGGGAAGTGAAGACATCCCCCATCCCTGGGGGGATTCCTTTCATAGACCCTTTGACCAAGAAGGTCGTCGCCCCCAAGTCGAGTTCTCAGAGGAAGAGGTTCAAATGTCCGAAATGTGGTCGCTCGATTATGGCCCGCCAGATCCAGAAAACGGAGCATATCCCCGATGAAGCCGATACACCTGATGGAAATCAAACAGGCACTCCGGGACCATCGTTTCCGTGAAAGCCTTCCGGCGGGCTTCGCCGAGGACGTGCAGAAATACCTGAATAATCCGGGCTGTGCTTGCAACCGCCCCCTCTACCAGAAGATCCTCAAACAGGGTGCCGAACAACTTCGTGCGTATTTCCCAGGCAGGGAAATCGCGAACCTCGAAGAGGAAGTCCTCAAACTGGCCCAGAACAATTTTTCCGTCATCAACTGCCACAAGGACGAGTTGGAAGAGCGACTTAGGAAACTCTCTCCGGGCCGCAAACAGATAGCCGTGGCGAGGTTCGACGATCAAGTGACAGTGGTCGTGAATGAGTTGGATGTGATATTTTAACTTTCAGGATTGGCCCCACTACATAGTTGAAGCCATCAAATTGGAGGCGTATGTCAGATTCATTGCCCGGCGATTACAAGAAGTTTTACGATTCGTCATCCATCGCCTTCTGGAGGACCGCCATCCAAGACGGCCAGTTTCTTATGGCGAACGAGGCGTGTGCCAAATTGTTGGGATACGACGGTGTCGAAGAATTGTTGAATGCCAAGACTATTCAGATGTACACTAATGGCGAGCGGGAGAAGTTGCTTTCCCAATTGTTGTCCAGCCACACCGTAAAAAATTATCACCTGGAGCTAATCACGAAGAGTGGTAAGAAGATATGGGTGGTCGTAACGGCCACCGCTTTTCTGGACAAGGGTTATGTGGAAGGATCGCTCGAAGACGTGTCCATGGCTATGAATGCGATGTCTATGGAGACGGAAAAGCTGAGTGAGATGAAGCGAGATATCATCAAGAAGATCGAACAGATTTCTGAACCTGTCCTGAATACTGCCTCGACGAAGAGTTGATCCCTGCACACGCCGCCATCATCTTCATCGGGTACTCTTTATATTTAGATATCTCGAAAGGCCATTCGTCGGCTTTCAGCCTCCTTCCGCCGAGGATCATGCCATTCTCGTAGAATGCCGACGCTTTGGCATACTGTTTGGCGGCGTAGTAAACGTCGCCCAGAAGACACCAGAATTCTGCCATCGTCGGTTTTTCTGCGAGACAAGGGATCAGGTAGCGGGCTGCCGAGGCGTAGTCTTTGAGCATGTAACAACTCACCATGGCACAATAGTACCCCGTCATGGCGAGTGACATTTTCGCCTTCCTCTCTTGGAAGAGGTAGTGGGTCGCCACGTTCATGAATTCCTTCCACTTCTTTTGGACGAGCAGGGTGCAAGCCTCGTAGTATAATGGTTCCGTAGCCAGCGGTGCCCTGCCCCGCCATTTTCTGACTAAGTCCAGGTTTTCTGCCGGGTCGCGACCCCCCACGGAGTGAAGGTACGCGGGAAGGTCTGTCGCTTTTTCTGGTATCGATTCGTACACCGGGTTGACGAATTTGGCCCCCACTGACTTGTGCCAAATGCGGACCTGTTTTGTTATCACGTCCCCCTGGATTACCGACAAGCGATGTGCCGCCGGGTGGACCAAGCCCGCCAGAATGTCTTGCCCACGGAGTATCGACTCCCAAGGCTCTATGGAGAGGTTCCAGTCGTGCCTCGATTCGACCATCAGATTATTTCTGATTTCGCTGTAGTCGTCGTTGAATGATAGTCGATTTATTCTGGCCCCGTACTTGCGACAGATCGCGGCAGTGCTGTCCGTGGAGCCGATGTCCACCACCAGGATTTCCCCGCTCAACGGCAGTACGGACTCAAGCGTCCGGCGGATGGTTGTTTCGTTGTTTTTCACTATCAGGTGGATAGCCATCTTCATTTTTGCCAAACTTCTTCTCTATTAGATGACTGATTGCTCCCGCGTCGTCCGTCCTACCCCGTGATTGGTAGTATTCCATCAACTCGCGGTAGAATTTAGGCACGTCGGGCTTTTCCATCAGACGCACGAGGATCTGGGAGATGTCCATGACCAATGAGAGCGAGGATCGCGTGAAAATTGATTTGGCACCCTTGCGGGGCAGAACATCGGCACAACTGCCTTGGGAAGGCAGTTGCGTCAAGAAACCTTGGGACTACAAGGTGACGGCGGTCGTCCCATGCCTAGATACCTACGAGCAGGTCCGCATTTGCACCAGGCTGCTGGAACTCCAGGGTGAAAAACCTTATGTGTTAATCATCGACACCGGCAGCAGCCCGGAAGAGTACAAGAAGATAGAATCGCTCAGGAGTGACAGCGTCGAGGTTCACTCCATCCGGTTGAACGGCGTCCTGCACCCGTCGGATTTTCCCGCGATGGCTATGGACTTGGCCTTCACCTTGTGTCGCACCCCTTTCTTGTACGCAACGCACGCCGACTGTTTCGCCAAGAGGCGGGATTTGATCTCGCACTTGCTGACGATGTGCCCAGAGAAGTCGCCCGTGGTGGGCTATGAGATAAGTCCCCGCAACCATTCCGACTGGCACGGCATGGTGAGTCACACCGCCACTATGTACCACATGGAGACGATGGACAAGATCGGCTTCGGGTGGAGCCAGAGGCGGCTCTGCAACATGTACGACATATCCGACTACCGGCCCAGCCCGATCCGCCCGAACTGGCCGGACACGGAGATATTGGGCAATTACATCTTACGAATGTACAAAATAACACCACACCTGATCGGCTCGGAGAAGAATTTTTCCCGACAAGACGACGACAATATCGACCATTTCCGAAGTTACACTTCGGGCAAACTCTACAGCCCCGACTATTTCCTGACCGCCAACGGCTGGTTCCAAGACGCGAAAATAGTCGCCCTGGCGAGGATCGCCGCCTGGGAGAAAGAATGAAGGCATCACAGTATATAGATACCCGAACTTTACCGATTTCTCCCGAGCGGCGGGACACAAGGAGTTAGATGGCGACGGAGTATTTGAACAACAAAAACTTTGAGAAGATCATCTCGAAGTTTCAGGACGCGAAGCGGGAGAGGGGCAAGTACGAACTGATAATCGAGGACATCAGGGCCACCGAACTCAGGACGGCGAAGAGGAACAGGTACGAGAAGCCTGAGTCTTGGGCGGTCACGCAGATCGCCTACGAGGTCGTGGCACACAACTTCGAGGACGCACAGAAGGAATTGGCTATGGCCTTCTACACCTTGTCGGAGAACATCGTCCGGTACGCCAAGTTCAACTTGATTGACCAGGATGACGCGATCCAGGAAGGGGTCATGATCTGTTTCGAGAAGATCGACAGGTTCGACCCGGCCAAGGGCAAAGCCTTCAACTACATGACCACTTGTATTTTGAATCATTTTCGGCAGTTGTATCGCACCGCGAGGAATTACAACGAGTTGAAGAGGAAGTACCACGATTTCATGCAGACGCAAATCGACCAATCGTCCCGGACGCAACGCACGCAAAAAAGTAATCCCAACAACAGTACCAAATCTTGAAGGAATGAGAGTTGTAACGTATAATTCATTATGGGCTAATGGGAGTCGCATCCCATTAGTTTTTTTAACGCATAATGGAGCCATGAAGAATAAATTGATCGAATTACTTGAAAGGCAGGAATCAATCCAAAAACTGATCGACCGTGGATACGGGCCGCTTATAGACGCACTCCTCCTTAATGACAACAAAGTGTACACGAAGAAGGGCCGCTTGAATAAGAGCGGTGCCTGTCGAGTCCTTGGTTGGAAGGCGAAGGAATTGGAGGACGCCCTGGAGGCTTGTCGTGAAATATTGAAGGATGATTTTTCTTTGGAATAATCATTCGATGTAGGCACGGTCATATCGGATGGATAATTCCGCCACCACGAGGTCGCCGCTGGACATGTCCAGGTCGCCGAATTCCACACTCTGCACCCACACGTTCTCAAATATCCATGTTTCTATGGTTTCCCCGCAGCCATCATACATTTCTAGTCTGACCTGGTCGTGTTTGAATCCGTCGCAAGACGGCTTGAACTTGGCGTCTGTTTTCGGGTTATAAATCTTCTCGATCCACTGCATCACCGGGTGGTCTTGTGCGGTCGTCTTCACTTCGTACAGGGTGAGGTTGATTGGCTTCCACTCGGGCTTGCCTGGGAAGTATACAGTCTCATGGAGATGTTGGGCTTCCATTTCCTTGAAGGATAAGTTGGGTCTAGCCCCTTTGAAGGGCGGCAAGGCATTGACGCCCTCCGCACACACCCCAGGAATTTTGAACAGCCATCGGTGTTTTCTTTTGAAGCATGACTGCGGCTTTTCTAAGCCGAAGTCGAATCCCATTGGTCTTCCCATGACTCCCCCCTTGTTATAGACGCCCGGCGAGCAACGGCTGATGTGTGAGAGGCACGAATATGCCGAGTGCGTTGTAATTTCCCGCGACACCGCCCACGATCACATAGGAGAATCCGGCGTTGATTGTCGTGAGGTAACTACCGTTTTGAGCAGCGTTCCCGCAACCTCCGCAAATCGGCTGGACGACTTGCCCGCACTTCGGCTCGTATTTCACCGTGCTGTACCTCATGGTGAGTTCGATGGTACACTCTTCGGAAGAAGAGTAATCTAGTTCGCCGAAATTGATGGCTTGGGGCCAAATGTCGTACAAGGTCCAAGACTCCAAAATGGTGCCGCAGCCGTCATATAAGAGGATGAGTCCTAACCCGGAATAGGACGCTTTTGTGGATGCCTGGTACAAATTGTCCGGGTGCATGAAGTCGTAGACGGACGCGAGCCAACCCCACAGGGGTGCCATGCTGGCATCCTGTGGGGCGACATCGTAATAAGTGACTGTGATGGTTTCCCATGTTCCCTTGCCGGGAATGAATTGCTTCCCATGAAGGAAATTGATTTCAGTCTCTTCGATGCTGAGGTTGGGGCGGGCACCGAGCTTGACATAATGTTTGGGTATGTTGCCGACTGGCAAATTTTGTATTTCAAATGTCCATCTATATTTACGTTTGAATACAAGGTTTGGCAGCCCGAGTTTCCCAAGGCCCATTTGCATAGGCTTAGTACCTCAAAATGATTAGTCGCAGCCGTCGCAGCACGGAGAGAACTGCATACCGCAGTATGCTCTGTACTGCACTTCAGAATACCGAAGTGTTAGTTCAATCGTGACTTCTTCGGACGAGGAGTAGTCCAACTCGCCGAAGTTGATGGCTTGGGGCCACATGTTGCCCAAGTGCCAGCTTTCCATCGTGTTGCCGCAACCGTCATAGAGGGCGAGGTCGGCCATGCCCGAGTAACCACGGACGCCTCCTCCGAGGGGGGACGCATCGCCGCGACGAGAGGACTGGTAGAGATTCACGGGGTCGGTGAAGTCGTAGATCGTGGAGAGCCACGAGTACAAGCCGCCCAACGTCGGATCGTTACCGATGTCGTAGTAAGTGACGGTGATGGTTTCCCAGGTGCCCTTACCAGGAATCCACATCTTGCCGTGCAAGAAGTTGATTTCCGTTTCTTCTATTGTCAGGTTAGGCCGTGCGGCAAGTTTGACAACTTGTTCGCCAATAACCGGGCCGCACGGAACATGCAAGTTGAAAGTCCATCTGTACTTTCGCTTGAAGACGATGTTTGGCCCGCCCAGCTTCCCCATACCCATTGCTCTTCCCATTTGATCTCCTTATGGTATATCTCTTAAAAGCCTTAGAAGGAATTGGCGGGTTCCGTGAAGCTGCCGGTACGGTGTACGGAGAATTCAAGGAAGATGAATTCTGCCGCTCGCACGGGCTGGATGCCAATCTGTGCCCGGAATTCGTTCCGGTCTATTACGTCGGGGGTGTTCAACTCCGAATCAGCCTTGATGATGAAGGCATGAACGCCCCGACCGATCTGGATGGTGCGGAGTATGTTCGTGGCCCTCGTGACGAACTGCTGCTGGAACGTGTCGTCGTTCGGCTCGAAGATCAGGGAGCGAGAAGCAGACCTTATCCTCTTTTCGATGACGAACATCAGTCGGCGGACGTTCACTCGGTCCAACGCGGTAGGAGTCCTCTGGAGGGTTTTCTGACCCCAGATGACGAACCCATCGAAGTCCGAGAACTGAACGATTGGGTTGATGGCATTCCTGTTGCCGTACATCAAGTCACGCTCCGCGAGCGTCGGACGGTTGTACACATCGGTGATGCCGGGGACCGAACCACGGTTCAAGCCAGCCGGGGCGAACCACGGGGCTGCCAAGAAGTCGGAGCGGGCGATTGTCGCCATCACCGCACCGCAGGGCGGCACCCAAACGTCCACCCTGTTGTAGCTGTCGCGGTACTTCACCCACGGCCAGTACAACGCACCGAAGTCGCTGTCGAATCTGGTCAGGTTCAAGGGGTGACTTCCGTTCTGCCACGCGACGATCTCGTTGACCGTCAACCCGAAGGGCGGGTCGATGATCGCGAGGCAGTCCTGGCGGGAGTTCTGACAAAGGCCCAACAGTGCAAGCACGACGCTGGTGCTGGAGTGCCCCGGCACTGCGATGAGGTCGATGTCGATTTGCTCCGGTTCCGACAAGCAGTACATGCCCGTGAAGCCGATGTCGCTGCCGATGAGCAGTTTGTCCTGCTTGTCCGGGTCGGAAGGGATACCGTCGTTGCCGCCCGCCAGAGTGTACGTCCCGTTGAGCGGACCCGCAGTCGTCGCCGTATTGTCTACGACACGAATGAAGTCCGAAACTAGGGCCATGTAAGTTTCGACGTAGTAGCTGCTGGCCTGGTCTTTCGACAAATTGCCCCAAGATTCTACCTGGACGCCGTTGTTGTACACCGAAATAACGAAATTGTTCTGGCGGACATCACTCGTGATGACGACCTGGGTCTGGTTGCCCTCGATGCCAGCCGAATCGGCGTGTATTGTGAAGGTGGCCGTGCCAGCCGTGTTCGCCGCACCCGAGACGATTGCGAAAGTCTCGACGGCAACGTCGCCGGTCACTCCGCTCGGAGACGTTCCGATGCTCGTGGTCGTCGGCAGTCCGAACAAAGCCTCGGCGGTGCTGTCGGCCTTCACCCTGATGCGGGCGTCCTGGCCGTGGTGCAGAGTCACCAATTTCAAATTGTTGCCGACCGCGACCGCCTGGAAGCCGCCGGGCAAAGTCCCGCCATTAACGGCCAGCGTGTTGTTGATGGCCGTGACCACTTGACTGATGGTACTCGAGTGACCTTCGAGGACTTCGAGGTCAACGACCTGGACGACTTTGTCAATTAGGACGTTGTCCGTGCCGTCGAGGACTACGTTCAGCGTCAGGTCCGTCAGGCCCGTGAAGTCGTAATTGCCGGGAGTCTGGTAGGCCACGTTCGGGTACATCGCCAGGGTGCCCGTGACGGCAGCCGAAGTCATTCCCGTACCGAGTCCGGTCGGGTTGCCCGCCATGACCGAGCCGCCGTAGATGGCGTCCTGGACGGAAACGAGTTCCAGCGTTGCGTTCGGGCCGTATGCCCACAGCGTCTCGACGCCGATGAGGCTTTCCCCGGAGACGTAGAATTGGATGCCGTCGTTCTCGGTGTCGATCTGGGCGTTCAAGTCCGCCGCGAGGGCCGTGACCGTGTAGGTTCCGGCGAGGACCACGAGGGTCTTGGCCGACAACAGGCCGTTCAGCCTCCATCGGAAGAAGGAGTCGTTGTCGAACGTGTACGGCCCGGCGGTGTCGGATTCGATCTTCACGACCGTACCTGCGGCGGGGACCGTCACGTCGGCGGTGAGAGCCTGCTCGTCGGACAGCAGGTCGTCATCCGCCACGCGGACCACGAACAACTGGTTGGCGACCAACAAGAATTGCTCCGCAGCGTAGATGAGGTACGGGTCGCCCACTTCCGGGTGGGGGTATCCGAATACCGTGTGTAGCTGACGAGTCGTCGCAACATTCACAGGCAAGTTGATCGGGCCTTTGCTGGCGAAACCAACAAGCCCAGCACTGTGGAACGTCTGGTCAGGAGCAATATAGCTCAAGTCTTTTTCTGTGATCCTAACACTAGGGCTAATAGTGTTAGAAGGCGGAAATCCCTGTAGAATCGCCATAGTCTTATTCTCCCTTACATTACTTGTTTGGTATGTGCCTTGTCGAAACCAATCCCTCTTTTTCGGCCCTGTCTATATACTCCGTAGCTCGCTCGTCTTCCAAATAGTAGACATTTTTTTTGCCGCCTACGCCGGGGATGTTCAGACAGGTAAAAGCCATCGGGGCCGTTCTCGAAAGAATTAACAGTTGAACGGGATGCTTTTTGATGTTCGTGATTTCTAACATTCTAGCTCCTTTACAGCCTCTTCTAGTCTCGCCAACACTTTGGTAATTTCGTTCTCGGTCATCCCATCCACGAACTCCACTCGCGTCTTCAAGATGGCTTTTTTCCTTGCAATCGGCTGCGGGATGTACGTTTCAACCGTGATGTTGAACTGAAACTTTATCACCCTGATGGCTTGATCCCCCGGTTCCGTGTCTAGGTTATTAGCGATGCTGTCTAACTTAGCTACGACTTCCCAGGATACGCCTCTAACTCGTATGTATGCTATGGGACTGAATTTTAGCAGAATTTGTTCGACTATTTGATTCATGTCCTCGATGTACATCGTCCACGCGACTAGCGTGTAGGTGATGTTCAACGGGATGCCCCTCGTCTTGCCGAAAATAGTGCTTCTTTCCAGCCCGTTCTCGTTGATCGTGAACCCCGGTTTATTGTCGGGACGCAGGTATCGCATGAAGTCCAACGCCTGGTGGTAGGTGTATCTATTCATGTCGTAAGAAAAGTCCGTGGAAGATATAGCCAGCATGGGCAGTCGAATTCTATCGACCACCAGGCTCTCGTCTTTTCGCACGTTGTCCATCATGATGATTGCGACCGCCTTTTCCTGGCTCGCCCACACGATGGGGACGGCGTGCGATTTGCCGTCTTCGTCAATCACTTCTAGGTCGCCGAACATGTCCTGCATCGCCTCGTCCGTGCCCCGCATGGCCTTGGAATATCGGTACAAGGTGTTGGGGTTGGGGTTGTTGGGGTCCGGCCTGATCCGCCCTGTCATCATCGGGTCGCAGTCGGCCTTCGCCCCGTACCCGTCTTTCGCGTTCACGTCGTCCTTCAGCCAGTTGGCGAAGTCGTCGTTCACGGCCCTCTTGTTCGCCTTGTCGTCGAAGTCGTCGTCGTTCGCACAGTAGGGCGGGGCCGGGTCCAGGTTCGGCGTGGGGGTGGGCGATTGCGATTGGCATTCGGGCAAACTCTTCTGCGGGTCTTGCGGATTGGTACTCATTCGACTCCTGTGAAGTAGGTAGGGTTGATGCCGAGAAAATGGCGTCGAAATAATAGAGACGTTTTGACGGGGAAAATGAATGAAGACTTGTAAATTGAAGAGGAGGGAAGGTCCGCCTCCCAGGCTACTCATCAGCGTGAATGAAATCATGTTGCGGAAGCCGAGAGTCCCATGCACCTTCATGGCGAAGGTGCATGGGACTCAGGAATTTACTGCTGGCCCGGTGGTTTTGGCTGGCCCGGCGGTGCCCCTGGGGCTGGCGGTGCCCCTGGGGCTGGCGGTGTCGCCCCCGGCGGGGCGGCGGGTTTCGGCGTCTGCTGTGCCGGTGCCTGCTGTCCTTGTTGTTGGAGACTCTGGAAAGCCTTCGTCAGGGCTTCCTTCGTCTTCGGGTCCGACACCTTGGTGAGCAATTGTTGCATCTGCTGGATCACCGGGCCGTCCGGCGGGATCGGCGGTGAGACTCCTTGTCCCGACGGTGCGGGGGGTGCCCCTGGGGCGGCTGGTTGGGCCGTGCCCGGTGCGGGTGGTGCGGCACCGGCCCCCGCCTGCGGCTGCTGCGGGGGCTGTTGATTTTCTTTGACGATTTTTCGGTAGAACTGGTAGAAGGACGAATGTTTCATTTCACTCCTAGATGATTTTATACTTGGGTGTCGGATTCTTCTGAGTAACTTTGCCCTCTCCAGTAGTGGTACTCTCCTGGAACCGCTGGCAGATGAGCGTCAAACGCAACGCCCCCCACATCTTGAACTCCCCCAGGTTTCGCTGGATTATGACCCAATTTTCACGAAGGTGGGGCGTATACAGTCTCGACCCTACTTTCGGCGGGTGGCCGACTTTCTGCAACACGTCCCGGTAGTTGAACTCGATCTCCAGTTCGTCCGGTGCGTCGATGCCGAAGGCGTTCACCAAGTTTTGTGCATTCTTGGGGTCATAGGAGCAGTACAGGGACACGGGAAATTGCGAAAACAACTTGCCCCTCGCCTCGCCGTACCTCCTGTCGATGTTCTGCGAAGAGATGATTACTTCGTAGTAGAGTATGGGCGATCCGCCCTGTCGGATCGCCTCCTGGTCCCACAGGTTGAAGATTTCGTGCTGCGGGTCGTCGGGGTCGAATTGTTCGATGCTCCCCTTCACCGTGTATTCCGACCCGTCTAAATTTTTGATAGTCATCACGCCACTTCCTTCGCCTTACTCTTGAGCATGATGCAGTCCTTGGCGTGGATGCCCTGGTCGCTTAGGACGGTGCAGAGTGCCTGCTTGATCTCGTCACGCATTTTCTGGATGTAACCACGGCTGATGTCGGGGAAGAGTGCGGCCAGGTCGTCAACCGGCATCAGTTCCGGCGGGTTCTCCAGGGCTTTTGCCGCCACTTGCTTCGCCAGGATTAGCCTCTCCCTGGACCGCTTGTCGTTGGCCCCGGCTGCCATCTTTCCCAATTCCGCGAATACGGATTGTCGCAATTCCTTCACCCTGTTGTTTTCTTCCCCCGTCTTGGCTCGCGTGTCCGCTATGTCGAATTGTTTTTTCATGGAGGAGCCTACCGCCAACGACGATCTGGAATTGCCCCTTATTGAACTCCCGGCGGACAGGTCGGAGAGGGAGGACATGGTGTGCGTGTTCTTGTCGGAAGCCTTGTGGTATTGCTGCCCGAATCTCCTCGCCCGCATCGAGGCTGCGGCGGTGAAGAATGACATCAATTGACCTTCTTTTGTCTGGTCGTCGAGGGATAGTATTTGTTTCACCCCCAGCCAAAATTTGTCCGCAGGATTCTTCGCGTGCAGGGACATCAACATTTCCGACGCCGCCTCGCTGGCTACCGTCAGTATGTCGCCGCCCTTGGCGTAATTTTTCGCCTGGGCCAAAATCATGGCGAACCAATTTTTTTGTACGCCGAATGCCTGGCTGAACATCATGTTGTTGTGCAATAGGGCCGCTTGCAGTGAGTCTTCCATCAATGTGGTCAGCAGCGATCTTATTTCTTCGACCACTATCCATTCTTTGAACGTCAAATTTATCATGCCACTTCCTTCGTTTTGTTCTTGAGCATGACGCAGTCCTTGGCGTGGACGCCACGATTAGCCAGGACCGTGCAAAGGGCTTGCTTGATCTCGTCCCGCATTTTTTGGATGTACCCGCGACTCACGTCCGGGAATAGTGCCGCCAGGTCGTCAACCGGCATCAGTTCCGGCGGGTTCTCGAGTGCCTTGGCTGCCACTTTCTTCGCCAGGCGGAATCGCTCTTGCGAACGGGAGTCGTTGGCCTGTTGTGCTTGTTTTTCTAGTTCCATCTGCACTTCGCCCCGGATCTCGTCGAAAACATTCTGCTCGTCGTCGGGTTGCGTGCCCTTGTCTTTGATGTTGCCGCTGGCGATTTCGCTGCTGCCCGGTACGTTGTCGAGGACGCTCATCGATACGGTGTCGTGCCCCCATGTGGTGGGTTTGGCGATTTTTCCCGCGTACCTACGCACCCGGAGGGCTGCGGTGGTGGCGAACAAGTTCTCCATTTCTTTCGGTGCCCCAGGCAGGTGACTTTTTACCCTTTGGATGATTCCCTTCATGCCAGCGTAGAATTGGTCCGCCGGGTCTTCTTTCGTCAGGGCCATCATGATCTCCCTCGCAACGTCGCCCGACACGTCCAACATGTCCTGCCCCTTCACCCTCTTCTGGGCGATGCGGAGGATTATGCCGAACCAGTCGTTCGTCAGTCCCAATTTCCCGCTCAGTTGTGAGTTGTAGTCGTCTTTCGTCGTCTTCATAACGTCCAAAGCCTCCAGGAGTGTTTTTACTTCCTGGCCGCATAGCCATTCTCTGAAATTCGTGTTAATCATATTTCTGTCCCTTGGCGAAATGTCAAGCGGTTATGGGGCTGGACATGGTGAATGTCGGGGTTACGCCTATCTGACCGCCGCCGACCGTCGGCAGGGTGTACGGCCCGTCAATAAACCTTTCCGCCCACAATAATTGGGGTGTCGCCTCGATGGTCGTGACGTAATAACCGTACAGGGTCAGCCCGACGGTGAAGGCGAACGTCTGCCGGGCGTAATTCACTTTACCCACTCCGCTGGTTATGACGGGAGTCCAGCCGCTACCCAGGAGGGTTATCGGGGCGTAGCCGCCGACCGCCGCCTCGGACAGGTCCGAAATCAGGGTCGTGACCGACGGCACGGTGTCGCTAGTGAATAAACGCAACATCCTGTTGACGCCGCTTGGCTGCGGGATCGCGTTCACGATCCACTGGCACATGAGAATTTCGGCTGTGTTGGGGACGACGATTGACATAGGTTTCTCTCCTGAGACGTATATAGAACATGCCACTAAAGAATCGAGACGGAACTGTCTACAAACTCCGGGGGCCGAATCCTCTCATGGAAGAACAAAAGGTCTGGGAAGATTTCCAAGTCCACAATCTGAAATTCCAGGGCGAAGTCGCACCCGACGAGCGGGAGATCGAAACCATCAGCAGCGATTTCAAACTGAAAGACGATTTCCTGCAATCACTCCACGACTCGAAGCCGGTCAACATCGCCGTGGTGGAATCGCCAGCCGTTGTTAGGCCCGAACTAGCCGTTGTCAAGCCTGTCAAGTCCGAACAACCAGCCCCCGTTGTCAAGCCCGAACAGCCGAAGGAGTTGGCCCCGACCGAATTGCCTCGTGGCTTCAACAAGACGTTCATGTATTGTCTCCCGGCAACACTGAGGGACCGCCGCGACAGTATGTACGGCACGAAATATCAAACCATCCAGTACGGACAGCCTTTTTCCTGTGAGGCGGTGGTTGTGGGCGAGGAAGATATGACCATCAAGGTCTGGACCAGTGTAGAGCAGGTGACGAAGGGGTCCATTATTTACCCGAAAAAGAGTGACGGCGGTGTTGCGGATGCCCAGCGGTGGTGGCGGGTGCAGGATCGGGAAGACAAGAAGGGTGGCTGGTTGTTGACCGGCCACCCTTCCGATGAAACCCCTTCTTTCGATAACGTCCAGTGATACTATTTGGGCGGGACGATTTTCACCTGAAGCCCTATTTTTTGTAATTGCTCCCTGTGGTCTTCTACCGCCCTCATGTAGCCCGTCTCGTACACGTCCATTACCAGTTTGACGAACGCCTGTATGTCCGCTTCCGTCTGGAGGGCGGTCGTCAGTCGTTCGATTATTTGGTCATTCTTTCCGTACCGTTCTTTCAGAAATTCGTACATCATTTTCTTGACGGCGATCCCCTTCGGGTTCGCCAGCATCGACATCCAATTCATTCTTTACCTTTCTTTTTCGGCTTCTTCAAATTTTTCTCCATGTGGGCGTGGGCCTTCTCGGGCGTCATTCGTATTTTGTACCTCATGCAGTCGAAATGAATATTTTCTTGCAGGATTGACATGAGAATATTGAAACCCGCTGAATGTATCTGTATGTACGGCTTGCCTCGATTCAGGTGTACGCTCCCGACAATGCCGAACTCTAGTAATTTATCTTTCAATAAATTCACTTCTTCTTTTTGAAACCCTAGCGTCCACAAATAAGCATTCCTCGCAGACGGATTTGTACTTCCGTCTTGAAAAAACCAGTGGGCTATTATTTGCCCGTTGAGTGTTAATTCTTGTGGAATTTTTTTCACCCCATCTGGATACCATTGTTTTCTCATTTCCTTGAACAGCGGGTGTCCCACGCTATACAACTGACATTGAACATTGATTTTTGATGGGTGGTTTAGAATTTTGTTACCTTGTCGGTAAATTGCTTTCTTTTTTACTTCCGTTGCGGGGCGGCACCAAGGAGACATCGATGCACCCAAGAATTCAATATATTCTTTGGCCCCGATTTTCATTTTCATTCTAAATCTGCATTTGGTTTTGGTAATCAGTCCATCGCCGAGCATTGATGCGATAAGTAGATTCTCTTGCTCGTCGTTGAAACGAGACGGCAGTGCCGACAATCTGTTCGCCCTGTACGATAATCCGAATTTTTGCAGCCAACACCCTATCGTCGTGACGCTGACATCGAACCTTTTTGCCAGGTTTTTTCTTGTCATGCAACACATCAATTCTGATAATTCTTTTTTAGTGGTCATTATTTCTCTTTCTTTGGAGAACCACTTCTATTTAGAGTGCTTTTGCTGGTTTTTTGTTGCAATTTTGCGGAACTGGCTGGATCGCCCCACCAGTTGTAATCGCGGGTCTTGCTCTGTGCAGGCTCGCCGTTGTATATGGCCCCGGTCCCGGCCATTTCGTTTTTCAGTCGCCAGTCTTTGAAAGATATCATATGCCGCTCAATCCCCCCGTTTGCCTTTTCTGGAGTACGCTGTTCAGGTGTGCGATGGCGAACTCGTGGTCCTCCTTGTCGAGTCCTTCCGGCATCTCGGCCATCGAGGCCGTCAACTTGGCGGTCAACGCGGTCAATTGTTGTGGGTTGGCGATGTACAGGAAATAAGGGTGTTTAGCCACTCTCAACCAATTCTTCTGTCCGATCAAGCCGTTGACTTCGACCTCGCCACTGTTGACCGGCTTTGCAGCCGGTGCGGCTGCCGGTGCCGTCGGGGCTGGTGTCGTCTTGCCGAATGCCGCGTCCGCCATTTTCTTCATTTCGGCCTTCACGGCGGGGCCGAATCGTTCGTCGTCTTCGATGTAGTTGTAGATCATTTGCTGCGTGGCGGGTTCTTTCTTCTTGCTCGCGGATAGCTGCCCCAGGATGTCCTCGAAGCCGTCGATCAGTTCCTTATCGCCTTCCCCCAACTGGTCGGTCGTCCCCGACACCGGCCCCGACAGCAGTTGTTGGATCTCGCCGTCGGCCTTGAATGCCGACACGATTTGCTTGGCCTTGGCCTTGCCGCCCGCCGTGTACTCCTCTATCTTTTGCTGGGATTTCATTTCCGCCTCGTTCGGCGGAATTCCCGTCGTCTGGAACAGGTTGGTCAGGTGGTATTGGAGTTGGAACACCAGGGCGACTTTGTCGGCCACGGCGTCCCCGATCAGTTCCGCGATCTGGTCGCTGATTTCCATGCGACTCAGTCTGATCGCCTCGTCGCGGCTGCTGTCCACTTGTTCGGCCTCCCCTTCTAGTTCGGATATGATGGTTCTCAGATTGTCCAGGTTGTAGCTGAACTGGTGCTGGCCCGCCGGTAGTTTTTTCTCGCCCGGTTTCAACTTCTCGCCCCCGCCGAAACTGCTAGAACTCTCGCCGCCCTGCGACTTCATGCGGGACTGGATGGAGTCGCGGAGGCTTAGGGTTCCCCCCTGGTTCCCTTCCGTGTCCGCGTCCATGCTGGCGTCCCTCGCGTCCTGGCTGAGTCGTCGGAGGCGTCGGGTTCCGCCACCCTGTCCCAGGTCTTGTTGTGCCCAACTGGAGGCGACGTTCTTGGCGAACGCACGCCTGCCGCTCGCGTTGTCGAGTTTCGGGTCGCGGAGGTTCATCATCATCCGCTGGTACACCATCTGGTGCAGGTCGGCGACGTTGTCCTTCATCACCCTCACTTCGTGGGCCGTCATGCCGCCGCAGTTGCTATTGATGCAATTCCAAATTCCCTTCACGATGTCGTAGAAGTATTGGCCCTCGCCGCCCTTCGACGGCTTGTTGTTCCTGTCCAGGCCCATGTAGCCCATCTCCTCCTCTATCTCCTCCTTCCGCTCTTCGTAATCCGAGTCCGAAGGGTCCATGTGCATGCGGCCCGCCGTGTTGTGCGTCAGGTGCAGGGCACCGCTCGCCAGGTATCCTTTCTTCCCTTTTTTGAAGTCCATGTGCGGCACGGCGACGTAGTCCTTCTCGTAGCCGCGAACGTCCTCCTCCTCCACGCCCGCCTCGTCCGACTCTTCGCTCCCCAGGGACCGCAAGTATTCCGTCGGGTTCACCAGCGGCATGTCTACCATCTTGGTGTCCACGCCGCCCTGGTCGTTCCGCACCCTGACCGCCTTCTTCTGGTGGGGGAGGTACAGCGGAGGGGCGTCTATCATTTTTTTGCCCTTCTTGCCTATTTTCACCTTCACCTTCAGGCCGTCGGGTGCGACCCCTGGGATCGGCGGGCCGGTCAATTGTCCGTGTTCGGCCATGGTGAATATTTCGTCCATCGCCAACAGGCGGGCTGCGGCCTGCTTGTGTGATTCTAATTTGAATCCTTTCTCTGGCGGCGTCTTCGTGCCGTCCGGCATGGTGATCGTTCCCGGCTCCGCACTCGTGAGTTTCTGCACCCATTGGGGGTATGATTTGTTGTAGATTTTCTTCCACGACCAGTTGTCTTTGAACGTGCTTCGCCCCTCCCCCGCCGGTTTCCAGGTGATGTCGGGGCCGTCGGCCAATTTTCCGTACATCCCGTGGGCGTTGTGCCCCAGGAAGTCGCTCAGTCGGGCGGCGATTTCGTGCCTCGGCGGCAATTGCATTCCACGGGTTGAGTGGGGGACGTTGTCGTCGCCCTCCTTCAGGCCGTACAGGTCGTACCCGTATTCGCCGTGGGTCGTCCCTAGTTCTTTCAAGCCCGAATCGGGGTGGTGTTCCTGTCCGCGTGTCTTTTCCAGCTTGTGGACGAGGCGATTCGCCCACGGCTTCGCCGCTATGGTAATCATCTTGTTGTCGTTCCGGTTCTTCTTGAACGTGTATTTCTTGTAACCAGGCGGTAGCCCTTCCTCCTGCGGCGGGTAGGAGACGTGGGGGAATTTCTTCTCCGTCTCTATCTCGGCGTACTTCGCCGCCGCCTTCTCGCCCAGACCCTCTTCCCCCCGGATGTGGTCGAACTCTTGGTTCTGCATGCGGTAGAACAACTCGTCGGAGACGAGATTCTGGACCTTGCCGTATTCCCCGCCCACGAAGGCTTTTTTTAGTACGGCGTGTAGTTTTTGTTCGTGGGGGGTTCTCCGGGAATTCCTCTCTTTCAAGGCTTCCTTCATGTCGTCGTAGTAACGCTGGTGTAGAGCCTGGGTCCAGTATTGGGAGGGGAACTGGTGCAAGAACTCTATGTCGTCCTTGTCCAACTTGGCCGGTAGTTTGCCCACGTCCAGCCTCTCGGCCATTTCGGAGAACAATTTTGGCATGGAAATGTCAACGTATTTCCTGTCCACCTGGAAATACCGCTCTTGGAAGAATTCCCTGAAATTGAAAGATTTCTTTGTCAACATACCCTTCTTCCACACCCTTGGAGATTTAAGTCGCGTGCGGGAATATATAGAGCATGCCCAACAATAATATGCTTTTCCTTCCCAGACCGACCAAAGCAGACTACGCCAACGCCGCGTGCGGCAGTTGCAACAACGTCGGACCCACGGACCCCACTTACGTCAAGTTGCTCGGCCCCAGGAAGAATCGAGAAATCGTCCGGGGGCAGATTAAGGATTACGTCCTACTCATGCTCGGTGCCCCGGCGATCAAGCTGGAACTCGACCAGCAGCAGTTGGACCTGGCCGTCGATGAGGCGTTGATGATTTTCGAGGACTACGCCCCGATGGAATACTTCCAGTATTACACCTTCCCCACCGTGCCCGGCAAGAGCGTGTACGAACTGCCGCCCGACGTGGGACTGGTGCGTGAAATATCGTACAAGAGTACGCCCCAACAGGCTTTCTCCGCTGGCGACCTCGGCGGCGTCATCCCCCTGGAATACATGGGTGCGGGTGCATACGGCTCCATCGCTGGCGGCATAAATCCCCAACAGCCTGTCTGGGGGAAGATGTCGGAGTGGGTTCTGTACAAGCAGTACGAGTCGATGTACAGTCGGATATCGAGCCAGGAGGGCGGCTGGGAATGGCTCGGCGGGTATAATCACATCAAGCTCTATCCCGTGCCGTACCACGTCCACACCGTGTCGGTCCACTACCTGCAAAAGAAGACCGACTTCCGGGAAGTCAAACAGGCCATGCAGGAAGGTGCCCTCGCCTTCGCCAGAATCATGCTGGGCGAGATTCGGTCCAGGATCTCCAACCCTCCTGGCCCGAACGGCGGCGTCCAGTTGAACGGGCAGGACATCCTCCAGCGTGGGATGAAGGAGAAGGAAGAGTGGGAAGAGAAGCTGATTACCAAATATGGTGATTTGCTCGGCCCCACCTGGGGAATTATCCTTATTGGTATATTTTCTTCTGCTTCTGGATTTTTTGCATGATTATCCCTATGATGGGGCAAGGAGGCACTATGCAAAAAATAAGAGAATTAGCCCACGCCAACGGCATGACGAAGCAACGGTATGCGGAGTGGTATTTTGTGCAACAAGGATGTGAAATTCTCGATCAATATCAACACACTATGAAAAAAATGAAGTACCGTTGCAAATGCGGGCGAGAGTCGGAAGTGTGTTGGAATAAGTTCACGCAGCGTGTCCGCGAAAACGAGGGACGAGAATGAGCAGTCTGATCGTCGAAGTCTGCAAGGTGGACGAGGTAACGCCCCACCCCAACGCCGACCGGATGGCGGTGGCGAAAATAAAAGGCTGGTACGTCTGCGTGGCCCGCGACCCCGTCACCCTGGAACCCTGGTGCAAGGCAGGCGACAAAGTCGTCTACTTCCCGCCCAACGCCGTACTCCCGCCCGAAGTGAGCGACAAGCACGGCGTGACGAAATACCTGGGCAGCCTGCCGAAGAACGAGGACGGAACCCGCCCGCCGGGTGGCCGCGTCCTGGTGGCGAACCTGCGGGGCTTCAAGAGCTACGGCTTCGCCAGCCCGCCCGACGACCCGGCGTGGGAGGTCGGGACCGACGTGGCCGACCACTACAAGGTGACGAAATACGAGCCGCCACTGAAGGCCGACCAGGGGGACGCCGAGAGGCCGCACCCGGCCTTCCCCCGATACTATGACATGGAGAACGTCCGCAACTTCCCCGACGTGTTCGCGGACGGCGAGGAGGTCGCCTGCACGGAAAAAATCCACGGCGAGAATTGCCGCCTGGGCCTGATCCGGGACACGAACGCGAAGGGCGAGGCCGTCTGGAAGTGGGTGGCCGGTACGCATGACGTTCGCCGCAAGCGGTTTTGGCAGAAAGCCGACCGGGAGACGGGCCAGCCGGTGGGTCCGATGCTGGAAAGTGCCCCCTGGCAGTGCGTCACCCCCGAGATCCGCAATTTGCTCTGCTCCCTCAGCAATTGCGACTACACGCCGGAAGAGATCGACTCTGAGCCGCCCGTCCGGGGTTTCGGCCCCAAGAAAGCCATCGGCGTGGAAAACGACGTTGTTCTGTTCGGAGAAAGGTTCGGCAGCGGCGTGCAGGACATGTGGTACGGCCATGAAAACGGCAGGTTCGGCTTCCGTGCCTTCGACGTGACGAAGAACGGAGCCTACATGGACTTCGAAGAGAAACAACTGGTCTTCGACGCCTACAAGGTGCCGATGGTCCCGGTGGTCTACCGTGGTCCCTACAGCTTCGCCAAGATCGAAGAACTGGCTGAGGGGCCGACCCTCGTCACCGACAAGGCCGGGAAGAAGAACTTCCGGGAGGGCGTCGTCGTCGCGTCCGTGAAGGAGCGGCGGGCCGTGACCGAGAAGAAGGTGATGGACCGGGCACAATTGAAGTGCATCAGCTTCGCCTACCTGTCCCGGAAAGAGGGGAGTGAATTCCATTGAGCCTGAAAAGGGTAAAATGGATCGAGAAACGCGAGAAACGCAAGAAGAAGGCCGTTCGCCCACGGCCCTCCCTTGCCCGCGTATGCCTGCTTCGCGAACTGCTGAAACGAGCCGTCACCATCGTCCTGCCTATTTCCGCCCAACTTTACACACTCCCGACCCCCCACACTCATCACGAAATCGTGCAAAATGGAGTGCATGGGCATAACCCGCAGTTGGTGATTCGCAGGATGTCTAAAATCCGAATCCGACATGAAGCATAGACCCGAATATGGGAATGATAGGAGTGGTTCCGAACGCCACGCTGTTGCCCGTGTTCGTCGGTAACGTGGCCGGGTCGCTGAATTTGGTTCCGAAACCAGTGCCGGACCAGGGATACGCAGCGACGAAGGGAGAACTAAAATTGGCTACGGCGATGGCATCATTTGCCGCCGTAAACGCCACGCCCAAACTCTGGGAACCGGGGCTGGTGATTGCGTTGCTGAATTTGGTTCCGAAACCAGTGCCGGACCAGGGATACGCAGAGATAAAAGGAGAACCATTGTGAGCGACGGCGATGACATTGTTTGCCGCCGTGAACGCCACGCCGGTGCCGGTGCCGGTAGGCAGAGTGGCCGGGCTGCTGAACTTGGTTCCGAAACCAGTGCCGGACCAGGCATACGCGGTGATGTAGGGAGAATTATTGTGAGCTATGGCGATAGCATCATTTGCCGCCGTGAACGCCACGCCACGACAAGAAAAAGACAATGCGTTGGCCGCGTTGCTGAATTTGGTTCCGAAACCAGTGCCGGACCAGGAATACACAGAGATAAAGGGAGAACTATTGTGGGCGACGGCGATGGCATTGTTTGCTGCCGTGAACGCCACGCCATAGCCGTTGCCGGTAGGCAGAGTGGCCGGATTGCTGAACTTGGTTCCGAAACCAGTGCCGGACCAGGGATAGGCAGTGATAAAAGGAGAAGTAATATTGGTTACGGCGATAGCATCATTTGCCGCCGTGAACGTTACGCCACGACCTGTCGCGAACAATGCGTTGGCCGGGTTGCTGAATTTGGTTCCGAAACCAGTGCCGGACCAGGGATACGCGGTGATAAAGGGAGAATTACGATGAGCGACGGCGATGGCATTGTTTGCCGCCGTGAACGCCACGCCATAGCCGTAACCAGTTGGCAGGGACGCCGGGTTGCTGAACTTGGTTCCGAAACCAGTGCCGGACCAAGGGTATGCAGCGATGTAGGGAGAAACATTATGAGCGATACCGACATTAGTAGCCATTATTTATTTTTTACCTGCCGATGCTGATTTGACACGCTCGATTGCCGCATCATGGTCCGGCCCTTCCGGCAAAACCGCATGAAGGGCCATATGGACACTCTCTACTTTAGACTGCTCTATCGTAGTCGTCGTCAATAAAACCTGGACTCGATCCCTAAATTGAAGTCTGGACGCCAGAACCAACTCCTCCCCCTTGAGAGCATCCGCCAACTGCTCCCCGCCTAGAGTTCTGAACGGTTTGAGATTTTCGGGCCAGGCGACGGGCAGATCCTTCATTTGGTCCAGGATGTGAATATAATTCAAACGATTGACTTCGTAGTTATGGTGTTCTTTCTCCCGCTGGATTATCGCCTGGGCGATGATGTCATCTTGATCTTCTGAAGTAATATGCTTGTATTTCATGATTTACCTTTGTAAAAAAGACTTTTGTGCCAACCGCTGAACGTCGGCGTATTGTTTATCGAGTAGGTCCGCCAAATCTTCTGGAATTATTCCACGCCACGACCCCGGCTCGTCGGGTTCCACCCTCGACCTGACGGCGTGGAGGTCCATGCCGTACACGGTGTCGTCCTCGTGCGTCACCTGCTCCACCTGCGACGGGTCGCATTTGAACGGCGTGAGTCCGCATTCGTAGCAGACCCGCTGGATCGTCGCCACCGGCTTGCGGGTGAGTTCGGCGTAGGGAACGATCACCAGGCGGTCGTCGAGTCCACGGGCGAAAACGTCTTGGAGACTGGCGACGGCGTACCCTATGGTGTGGTCGAGAGAGCATAGCCTTTCGGCCCTCCCCCTTATCGTCAACCTCCTGTACACTTCAGTCCCCGTCGTCGGGTGGTCCGTCAGAGACGATTTTCTGTAAACCTTCTCGAACGACGCGACGACATCCCTCACATCCCTGACGGTCACGATTACTTTAATTTTTCTCTCGAGGATCTGCTCCAGGAGTTCGATGCTCGACAGGTGCCCGCGACACTTGTCGAACACGGTCTTACCCGCCTCGAATTCTTTTTCGTAGAAACCATGGATTGCCCCACGCATCAGACCCTTGACCCGTGGTTCGATGACTTTAAGACCTTGTGCGATGAAACCAGGTAGTGTCATCCACGAATCGCGGACACGCATGATGACATCTAACAAATCGTTGGTGGCGGTGCAGTAGTGGTAGGAGTTTTGGGCCAACAAGTTTTGCAGCAGCGTGCTTCCAGACCTGGGCAAGCCGCTCGTGAAAATAATCGGGATGTTGTTCATCGTTCACTCCTGTCCTCACATTATACCCACGACCCGCCAAATTTTTCGCGAACCCGTCCGCAGGGCGAATTGTCCTGGTGGGGTGTGCGTGTTATATTATCCATATGGAAACACCCATGTCTGTCAGAAGCGAGTCGCAGAGTCTATTCCCAAAAGCCTGGGCGTGGTACGTCAAGGACCACGGGGACGTGATAGGCGAGGAGCCGCCCAAGTACGAACTGGACGAGTTGATTACCTTCCTGTTGAATAAGGCGGATGAATATGAACGACACTCTCGGCGACCGACAAACTAAACCAGAGCTTGTCTTACCAACAAGCCATAAACAATAAAGATTTGGGCGGCGACCGCAATCCTATGTATGGACGCACAATGAGCGACGAAAGTCGCAGAAAAATGTCTTTAAGCAGAAGGGGTAAAATTGGTAAAAATGCCACCGCCTGGAAAGGCGGCAAAACGAGTTCAACTCGTCGGGTGAAGAAAATCATTCACGAAAGATATGGATGGCACAAGAAGGTGTTTGAGCGTGATGGATGGAAATGCGTACTATGTGGAAGTAAAGAAAAAATTGACGCTCATCATATTGAAGCCGTCAACCAGATCATCAAAAAATTGTGCGAAAACAAGCATTTCATGCGGGACGTGTTGTCCTTCGATAATGAAGATTCTAAAATCGCCTGGTTGGTTGAACAACCCGAGTTGATCGACATAGAACTGAAAAACGGACAAACTCTTTGCAGAGAGTGTCACAAAGAAGCACATGGAAAGAAATGGGGAAGTCATGAGTGCATTTGACAAAGATACTCTGGGAAACAGGATGAAGGAGTACGAGGCGAATCAGTCGGGGCGTAGGCTGATCCCGCTGATCCCTGCGGTGGCACGCATCGACGGGCGATCCTTCTCCAGCTTCACCCGTGGGCTGAACCGGCCCTACGACGAGCGGCTTTCCAGCCTGATGGTCGAAACCACCAAGTTCCTCGTCAAGGAGACGAACGCCACCTGCGGCTACACCCAGAGCGACGAGATTTCCCTGACCTGGTACTCCCCCAACAGGGAGTCGGAAATCTTCTTCGACGGTCGGGTGCAGAAGATGGAGTCCGTCCTGGCATCCATGACCACGGTCTGCTTCCTGCACAAGCTCACCGCGTACCTGCCGGTGGAGTATTACGACAAGATGCCGCACTTCGACGCCCGCGTGTTCAACGTGCCGACGACGGAGGAGGGTGCGAACTGCTTCCTCTGGAGGGAGTGGGACGCGACGAAGAACTCCATCAGCATGGCGGCACAGCACTTCTACTCGCACCAGGAGTTGATGGGAAAGAACGGCTCCCAGAAGCAGGAGATGTTGTGGCAGAAGGGCCAGAACTGGAACGACTACCCCGACTTCTTCAAGCGAGGCTCCTACGTCCAGCGTAGGAAGGTCAAGAGCAAGCCGACCTTCGAGGAGTTGGAGAGGCTGCCAGCCAAGCACAACGCCCGCAAGAACCCCGACCTCGAGATCGAGCGGACGGAGTACAACCGGATCGACATGCCGCCGCTTGGGCAGGTGTCGAACCGGGCGGGCGTCATCTACTGCGGCGAGGGGCCGCTGACGATGGAACAGATGGTACACAAGGACGGCACCCGCTTGCGAAGAACGGAAAAAGCAAAAAAAACCACTACGCCATGAAATACAGAGGTAGACTTCAGTGTTCAAGGATATTGAAATGGTTGTATGTTGATACTCAACTGCATCTGGAAAGAAAGTACAATAAATTCTTAGAATTGGAGAGAAGAAATGAAAGGCATCATACTTTGCGGCGGGACAGGCAGTCGTCTCTTGCCCCTGACTCGTGTGACGAATAAACACCTACTGCCCGTCTACAACAAGCCCATGATCTATTACCCGATCCAGACGATGGTGGACAGCGGGATAAACGACATCCTGCTCGTCTGCGGCGGGAACGCCGCCGGGGAATTCCTCAGAATATTAGGGAACGGTGAAGAATTCGGGTTGAAACACCTGCACTACACCTACCAGAGCGAGCCGCGTGGCATCGCCGACGCCCTCGGCCTGGCAGAGGAGTGGGCCGACGGCGAACCCGTGGCCGTCATCCTGGCCGACAACATCTTGGAAAAAGGCTTCCCGGAAGCGGTGAAAGAATTCGAGGCCGGGCCGGTCGGGGCGAGGATATTCCTCTACCGGGTGGAAAACCCGCAATGGTACGGGGTGGTAGAACTGGACCCCGCCACGGGCGGGGTAATATCCATCGTGGAAAAACCGAAAGAGCCGAAAAGCGACCTGGTGGCGATAGGGGTGTACATGTACGACGGCGGCGTGTGGGACTACATCCGCAGTCTGACGCCGTCCGCCCGGAACGAACTGGAGATCACCGACCTCAACAACCGATACCTCGCCCAGGGCCAACTGAAGGCGTGTGAGATCGAGGGCGGTTGGCGAGATTGCGGCGAAAGCCTCGACGGGTACAACGAGGCGTGCGTGGAGGCGATGCGGTGGAAGAATCCGTGCGGACTTTCCGGCAAAAAACTCTGAAATCGTGGTATGATAGAGCAAGATCAACCGAGCGAAATACCCGTGCTATACCGCACCGACGGTCATGATGTCGGGCCTCGACCGATGAAGCTGGACATACCAGCAGACCGCCTCCGGTGGGAAAAAGTGAGTTATTTCTACGACAAGCATATGGCCCGTGCCTGGAAAAAAGCGGGGGCGGCGGACTCGAAGTCCTCTTCGCAAAAGCGTCGATGAAAGCGGAAGACGAAAAAAGAGATTCCCAAAAAAGGGGAACTAAAATTACCCCGAAACTTGTCAACGCGAAAAAGGAAAAAAGTGAACTGGCTCAACAACATCTGCTGCCTGACCGACTCGTATAAAGTCAGCCACTTCAAGCAGTACCCGCCCCGCACCACCAGCGTCTACTCCTATTTCGAGGCCAGGGCGGGCGGCGTGTATCCCGAGTGCGTCTTCTTCGGACTCCAGTATTTCATCGAAACCTACCTCCGGGGGCGGGTAGTGACTCGGGAGAAAATCGACGAGGCCGACGAACTGTTCGCCATGCACTTCGGCGAAAAAGTGTTCAACCGGGCCGGGTGGGAACACATCCTCTCGAAACACGATGGCCGACTTCCCGTCCGCATCAAGGCCGTCCCCGAGGGGACCGTGACCCCGGAGTCGAACGTCCTGATGACGGTCGAGAACACGGACGAAGAGTGCTACTGGCTCACGAACTACCTCGAAACGCTGCTAGTCCAGACCTGGTATCCCAGCACGGTCGCCTCCCAGAGCCGGGCGATGAAGAAGGTCATCGCCGACGCACTGCTGGAGACGGGCGACCCCGCCCTCTTGCCGTACAAGTTGCACGACTTCGGGTTCCGGGGTGTCACCTGCCCGGAGCAGGCGGGCCTGGGCGGGGCGGCTCACCTGGTCAACTTCCGGGGGACCGACAACGTGCCGGGGTTGATGCTGGCGAGGCGGTTCTACCAAGAAGCGATGGCGGGCAACTCGATCCCCGCCGCAGAACACAGCACCATCACCAGTTGGGGAGAGTCGCACGAGATCGACGCCTACCGCAACATGCTCCAGCAGTATCCCACCGGCCTGGTGGCGTGCGTGTCGGACAGCTACGACATCTTCCGGGCCTGCTCGCAGTATTGGGGCGGAATCCTCAAGTCGGAAGTGTTGGCGAGGGAAGGCACGCTGGTGGTGCGTCCCGATTCCGGGAACCCGCCCGCCGTGGTGGTGAAAGTCCTCGACCTCCTGGGTGAGCAGTTCGGTGCCCACCGCAACGCAAAGGGCTTCCACGTCCTGCACCCCAAGGTGCGGGTGATCCAGGGCGACGGCATCGACTACGCCATGCTGAAAAAGATCCTCGACCACATGAAGTCGCACGGCTGGTCCGCCGATAACGTCGCCTTCGGGTCGGGCGGCGGGCTTCTGCAAAAAATGAACCGGGACACCCAGAAGTTCGCCTTCAAGTGTGCCTCGGTCGTGGTTGACGGCGAAGAGAGGGATGTGTTCAAGCGGCCCGTGACCGATGGGGGGAAAACGTCGAAGGCAGGGCGACTGAAATTGATCCGCAGCCGTCTCGCCTACCAAACGGTGCCCTCTGCGTCGGCGGGCATTGACATTCTGGATACGGTTTTTCAGGATGGCGAGGCGTCCGCCCCCACCCCCTTCTCGACGGTCAGGGCGAGGGCTGAACTGTAGAGGAGTGTCAGACGGGATTGTACATGGGGTGGCCGTTCTCGTCGTGCGTCTTGACGAGGACCGCCCTCTCGCACAACTTCTTCACCACGCCGTACAAATTCTCGTTGAACGTGGGGCTGGGCGTGTGGTGCTTGTTTTGCACCAGCGTAAGAAGATCGTGGTAGTAGAGGCCGTCGGGGTGGTCATGGGCGATTTCCAGCACGACGGCCTCCAGGTCGTGCTTGCGGTGAGTGAGAGTAGTCATTTCGGCTCCAGTATTTTTTAGTGTGGTGTCTTGCCTCAGAAGATAATCAAGCAACAACGATGCCAACATCACCGTTCCGGGTGTACATACATAAAGATAGCACAGATTTCATGGCTGTGCAATCTCACAAACTAGAAAGCCACTCGGAAAACGATTTTACGCCGCCGAACCGCTTGGATATGGCCTTGAGGTAGGCGGGCAGCGAAGTCTTGAGTTTGGGGTGGAGGCGATAATCGCCGAGGTCGTCCAGCTTGATCCACTCGTAGTCGGAATGCTCCGAACTCAACTTCGCCTTGAACTGCTTGTCGATAGCCATGAGGAAGACGTGGAAGTGGTACGCCTTGTCCTTCATGTCGAAGTGGGCGAACTCTTTCGCCTCGGAGGGGGTTTTCCCGATTTCCTCTTTCGTCTCCCGCAACGCACAGTCCATGGGCGTCTCCCCCTCTTCGGCCCGACCGCCGGGGATGCACCACGTCTCCTTCTCGTCGCCCTTCTCCCGCTTCAGCAAGAGCATGGCCTTGCCGTCGGTGTATATGATGCCCGCACCGAGGGTGCCGAGGTCGTCTTTGCTCATTTCGGGCCTCTCTTCAGGGGTACTGGCTTCAACTTCTCCATGTGCCGATCCGGCTGACCCTTGACGGAGTGCATCATGTTGTGAAGCACCTTCGTCACGTCCGCCGCCGAATCGCCGTCGCACTTCTGGCTGTGCTGTATCGACACGCTCCTGCGTTCCCGATTATAAAAACCCTTGGATATGACGAAACAATCATGCTCGTGATTCCAGGTGACGACGCCGCACCACTCGCCGTCGTCCCAATTCCTACTGGAAACGAGCAACCGGAGCGGCTTCTCGGTGAAGACGTGTTTCGTGTGGAAGCCGTGATTCTTGAGGGCGGCACTCACATACCCGAGGGCCACCTTGGCGAACCCCTCCGACGCCTCCTTCGCACTCGTGCGGAAGTTGACTTCCACCGAATACCTGGAAGTTTCCGCCGCCTCGACGAGGTCGGCCCGGCGGTGTTCGTAGTACGTCTTCATGCCGCCGCACAGTGCCGCCCGGAAGTATTCCAGGCATATCTGTACGAACTCGTCCCGCCCGACATTTTTCTGGGTGGTCGGCGGCACGAACTGTTCTTTCCAGGCTGAAAAAGTCTTCATTGATTACTCCGCAATATCGGCATTCCTTCTCACCCGCTCCCAATCCACCGGCTCCACCCTCTGACGCCCTTGACTCTGACGTGTGCGAACCAGTCGCAGTAGCCGCAGAAGCAGGGTGGACTATATGTCGAGGCTACTGCGATGAATTCGTAGTAGAAGTGCCCGTCGTATTGACCGCATTCCGGGTTGGCGGCGAGGAAGGCGTTCTTCGCCTCGCACAATTCATAAGGGTCCATACGCCCAGCCGCCTTACGGCGGTCGTACCAGGATTGTAAATAGCTACGCAATTCATCGCACGTTTCATTCAATGTCATATCAGCCCTCTAGTCGCTATCCATGCCTTGAATGCCGACTTGTTGTATCTATCCTTCTTGATGTTGTTCTCTCGCTGTGTGATCGGCTGCAAGTTGTCAAGGGAGTTGATGATTTTGGCGTCTGTAATGCCATGATCCAGAAACGCTTGTATCGGGAAAATATGATCCAGGTGCCACTTCTTGTCCTTCACCCTCGGCCAGTTAAGATGAGACTCGATATGCACTTGCAGTTCTTTTGGCCCGTATCCGATCCAGTCCGATGTATGACCGACTTTCGCTTGACCAGTAGCGGCGAGTGTGCTTGCAAGAGCCTTGTAACACTTCTTGCGGAATAGCTGTCTCAGACGAAGCTCCGCTCTGTCGGCAACCCATCCATGATGTTTATCGCCGGATTGTTTGGCGATACCGCATTGTTTACAACGCTGTCCATTTTTCAAACCGCTCATCCTGATGGTCGATATATTGCCGCACGAACAACGATACTCGACAAGATAATGAACGCCTGGGAATTCTTCAACAAGCAGTTCGCACCCAAGGGAAGAAAAAACTCGCCGAGCTTCTTCCAACGTGAAAGGTTTCTTCCTCCCGTTAGAACTGCAATACCCACAGCGGCACGGGGCGGACTGTCCGCCCCGTGCATTGTACCAGAAGATCAACCCTTCTTGAAGCTCATCGCCGCCTCGCTGATCGACCGCCAGTCTTGCTGGTAGGTTCCGTCCAGCAGGCGTTCCCCACCGGCCAGGTAGGAGCGGATGACACGGGGGTCCGTGACGCCCATTTGCTGGGCCATGGCGATGCAGGGGGTGATCCAGGACTCTTCCCCGCCGTTGCGGACGATCTCCTTCTGGAGGATCTGCCGCAATACCGACTCGGAAGGCCGTGGGAAATAGACCTGGCTGACGCACCGGCTCGACAGGGCACCCGCCTCCGTGCCGTCGCTGCCCATCATCTTGTCGAAGAGGGTCTTGTTGTTGACGGCACAGATGAAGAGGATCTTCACTTCCCGCAACTGGTTGACCCGGAAATTCACCTTGCGGATCTCCCCCCGGTCGTCGAGGGCACCCAGCCAGACCTTCAACGCCTCGGGGTCGGCCTTCTCCGCTTCCTCCATGAACACGAGGGGCGGGATCTCCTCCAGGTCGCTGAAGAATAGCTTCTCGATGCCCGCCCTGGTGGTGCTGGTTGCGTCGAGACGGAGGACGGCCCCAGGTTCGAACATCCTCTCCAGTGCCAACAACATCGTCGTCTTGCCGCACCCGGCGTGTCCGTACACGACGCCGTGGTTCCGGCTCCTGCCGTTGGTGTCACGGGCACGCTTGATGTTGGAGAGGACGGTGCGGATCTGCGGGCCGACGCCGTACAGTTCCCGCCAGGCCGGGTGTTGGCCCAGGTGTCGGTCGCTGTCTCGCCCCAGCAGTTCGGGCGGGATGACCAAGTCGTCCCAGGTCTGGACACGCCCCAGGAGACTTTGGACCTCCCGGACGCCGCCCAGGCTGGTGATGACCCGGTTCAATTCTCCGAGAATGTCGCCCATGCTGTCTGCGTTGCCGTCCGGGATCACGCCGTTGTCGGAGGGCGGTGCCCCGCCCATGTTCGCCAGGGCGTTCGACGGGGGCACGGGGAGGGGCGTCCTGCTGTCCGGCGTGAAGACCTCCCACGGGTACTCGCCGAACTTGGCGGCGTGCCCCGTTTGGATAATCATCGCCTTGATGTTCTCCCACTGCCGGTATTCGGTATCGGTCCCTTTGCCCCGCCCGCCGTTCTTCTCGAAGGCGAGGTCGCATCGGAATACCCACCAAATCCCGTCCTTGCTGCGGACGGGCGGGTGTTGGCGGCGGGTAACGTCCCACCCTTTGCCCCGGCTGCCGTGAAGGCCACGGGTGACGATGTAGTCGATTTGGGCTTCGATCTTGTCGTCGTTCGTTCGCTTGCCCATCCGACGACGCAGCGTCAGTTGCTCCATTCCACTCTCCTTCTGCGGTTCGATCTCGTTACGGCAGTAGACCGGCGGCGGCTCGCCCGGTTCACGAACTCGACGGAATATTTTGCTGGCCGTATTCGAGATTACGCCACGGAGAATATACTACCACGATTCCGAGTGGTTGTAAAGCAAAGACCCAGGAGATGATCTATTCCTGGGTCTTTCGCGGTCATTGGTCCCACATCAGGTCTTCCCTGGCTGCGGCGACCTGACTACGCCGCAATTCTTTTTCTTCCACTTGTGGTGGATGTGCCTTTCGTCGTCCCAATCGCGGGTGGCGAGTGATTACCCCAGGATGATTTCGACGCCGTCCAGCGGGTCTTCGGTCAGAAGCCGCTCGTCTTTCGCCAACGCCGGGTCGTTGGCGTCGTGCAGCTTGCGGGGCTTGTCGTCCACGACGTGTTCGACCTTACCCGCGTGCCCGATGGTGTCGGGCTGGTCCAATATCAATTTCTTATCCGACACTGTAGCCTCCGTGATGGTCTGAGTGTGTGCGAGTTGTTTGGGGTCCACGATGGTGACTGCCTCGATGAATTTCAACAGGTTGAGGGGCGGCTTCACCCACTGCAAGTAGTAGCTGTCCCCCTGGAACCGCTGCCTCGGCCCGACCTTCTTCTGGCCCGATGCGGTCGGCTTCGGGAGGGACAAGTCGCCGTCCGTGTTGTTCTCGAAGATGTACACCCCGGTGCCCGCCATGTTGATCTTCAGGTTCGCCTCGCGGTGTTCCTTCTTCTCGTACTTCGTGAATCGCTTGTGTAGTCTCATTTTTGCCTTTCCTTCCTTTGGGATATAATGACTCGTCGCCGGTATGGCGATATTTTTTCCAAAGGGCTACATATAGTATGGTGGGGAGTTTTATTTTCAGGAGGACGTGTCGATGAAAAAGCCGAAGAAGTGGAGTAACGTGTACCCGCAGGGCTGCAAGCAGGGCGACGAGGAGCAGGCGTTCTTCATCTCCCTGGCCCGCAACTCGAAATGGCACTGGCGTTCGACCGCAGCGGTCGCTAACGAGTCGAATTTGTCGAAGGAGCGGGTCGAAGAATTGTTGATGAAATACTACAAGAAGGGGATGGTGTTCCAGAACCCCGCGAACGAGGACCAGTGGGGTTATTGGGAGCGAGTCCCGCAAATGTTGCCGACGGACGACGACTCCATCACCACGAAAGATCACGACGACAGAATCAAGAAGGCGAAATAATGGACCACATCGAGACGCATAACGACGGTTTTTTCACCCACGAATTGGTGCAGGACTTGCGGATGGCGAAAGGGACCACGAAGAGTGGGTGAGAAACATCGCCGTGAAATGGGGGTACGACTTGCAGGAATTCATGGCCCACGACGCCCGCCCCAACAATTTCTGGCAGGAGACGTATGATCGGGTCTACCACCACTGGCTGGACCACGAGGGGATCGAATGGAAGTTGCCGTGAAACGAAAAAGCCACTCGGGTAGAGTGGCTTTTTGTTCAATCTGTGTTGTATTTTCTTTGTTTTTCCGACCTGACTTTTCCGTCTGGTGACAGGGCGAAGTCCGGTGGCGTTTCGTGGCTGACGTGGTGCTTCTTGTCCGTGAAAGGTTTGCCGGGGGCCATCTTGAAGACGGCGTCGGCGGCACCAGGCGTGAACCACAAGTCGGGGTAGTGGGATCGGATGTAGCCGTCGGGGTATGCCCAATGGGCCACCCCCGCCCTGGTCGTGGAACTTTCACTCTGGGGGAATAACGGCAATTCTTTTTTGGTTTCCCCCGCCCAATCGATGAATGATTTCATTTATTCACCAGGTTTTGTCGCCGGGTGCCTTCCGGCTCGGCTGGTGGCCCTTCATCTTGAAGAGGGCGTCAGCCGAGTGCGGCACGAAATAGAGATCAGGGTACTGCGACCGCACATAAGCGTCGGGGTACATCCAGTGGGCGATACCGGCCCGCTTGGTGTTCTCCCCGACAGGCTCGAACAAGGGCAGTTCTTTCTTGCTCTCGCCAGCCCAATTCAAAAATGTCTTCATATATTCCCCTCGTTCTGCTATTGTGCAACTATTCTGTATGTAGGGCGAAAAGCGTTTTCCCCTACCAACGAGCAAGTACGGTTTCCGCAGGTTATGTATGCAAGGCCGGGATAAATTCTTCGTTTCTTCGGTGAAATTAAACCTCCTGGCGGCGGCGTCCGACGGGGAGTTGTCCGACAGCGTTTATCGACGTTGTTTCTTCTGCGAGAAGAGTTGCCTGATCCAACCCGCGACTCGGCAGTACGCCGAGAAGATGACCGGACCCGGAACTTTCTATTGCCCCTTCTGCATTCGCAAGGGGTTTTACATGAAGAACAGTCGCAACACCCTGGTGTTGAGTTTCCGCAGCATCATCGGCCACTTCTACTACCAGAGTTTCGGCACCGCGAATTGCGGCAAGAGGATGTATTTGGCCGAGATCGAGGACTACGTCCACTCCCACGCCGAGACGGGGCTGATGAATCCCGTCTTCGATTACGACCCCCACACGTTCTTGTGGTTCGTCGATTTTTCCAGGGTGGGCAATTCCAAGAAGAGGTTGCCACTGGAGGAAGTGGTGAAGACCGTCGTGAACGTCCTCTCGTGTTTCAACTTGTACGACAACATTCCCGGCATTCTGACCCCGGCCCTCTTGTCGAAATACCTGGACGCCATCGCGTCTTTTTACCAGAATCGGTATCGCCCGTCCGGCAAGAGGATGCTCATCCCGACGCTGATGAACTGCATGCCGAACGCGGACGCGGGGGTTCAGGAGAAGGCACGTTTCTTCACGGCGAGAGAAATGTGCAGAAAAAATTGAAAAAATATTGACAGACCACTACGATGAGTGTAACATCTCATATATCGTGTGGTGGAAAACCATCGAGTTGAAAGGAAAAAAGAAGAATGAGCAATGCACTAGAAGTGAAGGTGATTTCACGAAAGAGCGGCGAGTCCGAGTGGTACGAGGGGACCGTCTCCCTCGACGGGGCGAAGGCGACCAAGTTGGCACGCAAGTCCGACGGCTCCACTCAGTTCACCAGCAAGTCTGCCGTCCAGGGTGCCGCCCGCCGGTTCGCCGAGCGGTACGGCTATAACGACGTGGACTTCGGGACGGAGGCTGCCAAGCCCGCCGCCAAGAAGGCTGCCAAGCGTTCGGTGAAGGCGACTCCGGCCAAGACCAAGGGGAAAGCCCCGGTCGCGACCCCCGCTTGTACGCCGGGCGGCTGCCCGACTAGCCCGCAGAACTAATCGAAGTCCTGCAAAGAAACCGGATGACCAGTTCATCCGGTTTCTTTTTTTACCCGACCCAATTTTCCATGTCGGTCGGCTGCCGTATGTGAACGCAAGCACCGGGTATGGCGACGGCGATGGTCTTACCCTTTTTGCCCAGGAACTCGAACGTCTCGCGATCCAGTGGGCGATCCCCCTTGGCCCCGTCCAGCCAGATGTAGTAGTCGTCCCGGAGTGTTTTCACTTGTGCCGCGAACGTCATCGTGGTATTTTCGGTGAAACGCCAATGCCCACCCTCCGTGCGGAACACTTTGCTGACCTCGCCGCCGTCGTACAGCGGCCCGTACTTGTCCGGGTCGTCGTACAGCGTGACGTAGTCGGCATATGGGACCGCTTCCGGTATGAGGCTCCTCGCCGCCGGGGCGTGGAGGTAGTCGTCCTCGACGAAGTACACGATTGCCTCCGGGTGTAATTGGGTAGCCATTTTCAGTGCGTACTTGAATGATCCGCCGTTGCCCAAGTTCGATTCCAGGGTGCGGAGATTCAGTGACCCAAGGTGTCGGAGGACCGACTCGTCGCAGTTGTCGGCCACCACGATGAATTTGTCGCCGAAGACTTTAGAGAAATTCTCCAGGCAGGCGTGCCGTATCGCTTTTTTCGCCGGGCGATCATCGCTGGTGATCCGGTAGAATATGTTACAGTCCATTGACGAGTTCCTTCGCCAGTCCTGGGTTGACGGTATCGAGGAAGTTGACCATCCGCTTGATTTCTTCCGGGTCGTTGAAGAATTGGTAGAGGCGGTCTGCCTTGTTCAAGCACATTTCTTGTTCGATCTGTTGGTTGTCTTCCCCGTAGTAAACGTCGAACTGGTCTAGCTTGTAGAATTTTCCGAACAAATAGTTGGCTATTTTTTTGACGTTTTCTGTGTACATGGACATCTTGGTCGCGTCGTTCATGGGTTTTCCTTTTTGAATTGTTTCTGCCAGACATAAATAGAGTATGGCGGACGATCAAGTTCAGAATCAGGATATTCAGAAAGTGGATCAGACCAAGCAGGGATGCGGCTGCGGTGGGAACACGCAGAGGAACGTGCCTGCCGCTCTAGCGGAACGCATCAAAAAACGCCAGGACAAGATATACAAAACCAAGTCCAAGGTGTTTTGAGGTTTTTATGGGCTGCTGTAATGGGAGTTATTGTTCTATGGGATGCTCATGCAAAAATAAGGCGATGCGTAACACCATGCCTCGGCCAGGCTTCGCCCGGCCCGTTGTAGGCTCGGTCGCATCGACCGGCAACACCACCGTCACGCCCGCCCAGATCCGGGCCAATGCCGCCGCCTTGGCTAATTCGACGCCTTCTGCGGAGAGGAATCCCGCCGGGATGAACGCCGAGAGGCGACTCATAGAGAAGCGGAGGCGTGACGCCATTCACAACGCCTTGGGCAAGTAATCATCGACCCATGTCGATTGAATTCTTCATCTCGGGCATCGACCAATTCTGGGGGTCGATGCCCGAGTTCACTTTCGGACTGTTCAGGGTCCACTCGAATTGCACCCCCTCCTCGTACCAAATAATCAACATCTCGTGTGGCACCGTGAAGCCACCGGATTGTTGGAATGATCTCACTTCCGTGCTTGCGGTCATCTTGCCGTTCTGGTCGTAGAGGTAATGCCCCACGACGGCTTTTTTTTCCGGGGATATCAGGGTCAGCACTGTTATCGGCTCGTCACCGGCCCCCTTCTTCGCCGACACTATCGCGAAAAATTGTTTGTGCTTGATTAGGCGACATCCCGACGTGTCCAAAAGGCCGAGATTCAACGCGGCCATCAGCCACCCTGGGTTCAAAGGCGTTTTCAGCATGGACTTGCCCAGATCCTCGTGGCGGGCGTAATGCAGGTACGGCGAGTCCATCCTTTTGGACCAGAACCAGAAGTGCGTGTCGTTGGACCCGAGATCCATTTCTAGCCCCACCACAGATCGTATCTTCATTCTGAACTTTTTTTCTTTCTCCATCACCATGGTCCCGGATATCCTGACCCTCACCTTCTCGGAGTATCGTATGTCCACGTCATTGCACACGAACGTGCGGATCTGAGAGTTCCGCCGGTTGATGGCGGCGATGGCCGAAACGATGTCGGCGTCCGCCTCCCCTTTTTCGGGGGTAGTCAGTAATATTTGGCGTTGGCCGGATACATACAACGGATTGCTGTCGGGTATTTTAAGTTGGAAATAAAGCCAAATGAGGAATCCGACGAAGGCCAAGACCAGTAGGGGTTTTTTCATATCACCTGCTGAGAAAGCTATAGACAGCAATATATAGTGTACCAAGTTAGAATGGAGAAAACACTTGAAAGCCGTCTATCGAATCACTTGCAAGCAATCGAAAAAATTTTACATCGGCAGTTCGCTTGATGTGAAGAAGAGATTCAAGAGAAATACAAAGCGGAAAAAGGTTGTCGGATCTGTATAGTAACTGATCCGAGTAATGTGGATTTACTCGTGTTCAATCTTAAACAGTTTTGCGAAAAAAAAGGTCTGGATAATTCCGCTCTTGGCAAAATTGCGAAGGGCAATTTGAAAAACCACAAAGGTTGGTTGTGTAGATATGCCTAAAGGAGAAATATGTTAAGCTATAAGCAGTGGAAAACCTTGAACGAGTCTTTTGCCGGGACCGTCAATCTCGGTCTGGGACGACCGACGAATCTGGGCTTCGGTTCCCCAAGCGGCTTCGGCCTTGGTCTGGACGAAACTAAGATGAAGAAGTCCAAGAAGAAAATGGACCTGGACTTTGACGACGACGAATCCGGCGATGGCGAGATGGTCGATCCGTCTTCCAGCAAAGACGACCCGGACGTTGATGTCGGCATGGACGACGGCGACGAGGGCGGCGGCTGCGGCAAGATGTGCGGCAAGATGTCCAAGAAGAAGTCCAAAATGAAGTCGAAGAAGAAGATGTGGTCCGACGAGGACGACGATTCGGGTAGCGACGAGGGCGATTCGGATGGCGAGGGCGACGAAGACGAGGGCGACGAAGACGAGGGCGACGAGGGCGACGAAGACGAAGACCTCGCCATGAAGTTGAAGATGTCCAAGAAGCGTGCGGCCAAGAAGATGATGAAGTCCAAGAAGAAGATGGGTGCCGACATGGGCATGGGCGGCATGGGCAGTGACGATGCAATGGGCGGTCCTTCTTTGATGAAGAAGAAGCCGAAGCCCCCTATGCACGACGACATGGGCGGCGATGATGACATGGGCGGCGATGATGACATGGACGATGGCGAGGGCGACGACGACATGGGCGGCGATGACGACGATATGGGTCACATTGGCGGGGACGATGACGTTCACGGCTCACACGACGACATGGGCGGCGATGAACACCCGATGCACAAGCCCATGATGCACAAGAAGCCGAAGCCCCCGATGGGCGGCGGCGGTGCTGGCGGACCCATGTTCAGCAAGAAGAATTCCAAGAAGAAGATGAAGAAGGAAGCCTACTTGGACAACGAGCAGCAGTGGATGGCGAGCGTCAAGAACATGCTCGACCCGGAACAGACCACCCGCAAGTTCGACGACGGGTTCTCCCGGTACTACGAGGAGAAGCCGGGCCAGTCCTTGTTCACCCCTGTGGATATGGACAACCTGAGCCAGGCAGTTCGGCCCGAACCCGGCCCCGGTCAGGTAGGGTTTGCTCCCCAATCTCGATTCGGCATCTGATTTTGAAAGGCCGGGTGATTCTTCACCCGGCCTTTTTCGTTTACTTTTTCTTTTTCAGGATCGCCTCGATGCCATATTCCCCCGGCGAGTGTTGGCCGGGGCCGACATCTTTCCACCCCTCCTTCAGGATCTCAAAAGATATCAATTCCGAGTCCGGTAGCGTCTCGGCCAGGACTTTTTTGAAGTTCAAGCAACGCGGAGGCTCTTCAGAGTCGGGGAGCCAGAACCACTTGTGTTCGTGATTCCAGTTGCTCGGCGGCTGCGGTTTTTTCTCGTACAAAGTTCTCGAGGGCACCAGTACGATGAGGTTGCCGCCCGGCTTCAGGATACGCCACCAATTATGCAAAGCCAGTTGGTAGTCTTCGACATGTTCTAGCAAGTGGCTGGCGTACACGGTGTGGTATTTCTCGTCCGGCACTCCTTCCATGAGGGTCGCGTCACCGTCCCCGAAGATGACATCCCACCGCCTGAACGTGTCGTTGAGGGGGTCGTGCTGACAGCCCAGGTCGATGCCGCTCAGGTGTTCCGGGGCGTACTTCTCGAACCACCCGTCGCGTAATCTGTGGGGTTCGGCCTTGATGGTTTCTCCCGTTCTAGTTCTCGTCATTTCATTGCCTCGATCATTCCTGATATGCCCCAATTGGTATCGTAGGCGGGGGCGAAACCTAGCTGCTCTTTTGCCTTAGTCATGTCGGCCAGCGTGAAATCTTGGTAGGCGACGGGGAACGGGCAGTCGATGTATTCCGGCTTTATGTCGGTGTTCAATTTTTTGTTGATCGTCCCGATCAGGTCGTTGAATGTCACGGCCTTGCCGCTGCCGCAGTTGAATATGCCGCTCACGTCGGATCGCATCGCGTGCATGTTGGCCCTGACAACGTCCTTGATGTACACCCAATCCCGACGTTGTTCGCCGTACTTGAACAGCTTGACGGTTTCGCCGTTCATCATCCGGCGGGCCAGTTGATATATCATGCTGGCCCGCTTCCCCTTGTGCCCCTCGCTGGGACCGTATACGTTGGTGTAGCGGAGTCCGACGACTTGCGTCTTGTAGCATCTCTTGCCGAAGGATATTATCTGATTGTCGAACTCTAATTTCGATTCGGCGTAGGGGTTGAGGGGATTTTCCGCCGTCTCCCCTTCTTTGTACGGTGCGGACGAGTTACCATATACGGCAGAGGATGAGGCGTAGACGAATTTGCGGCAGTCGCAACAGCTTCGGACGAGCGTGAGGAATTCCATCGGGGACGTGACGTTGTTGTGCATCATTTCGTCCAGGTCCATGTCGAGCGTGTCGTTGTTCGCCGCCTGGTGGAAGCAAACGTCGATCTTGCCGAGCGACCGGAGCCGGTCGGAGCTGAAGCCGCAGAGGGACAGCCCCAGGTATCGTGCGGCCTTGGGGGTCTGCTCCGTTTTGGTCCCCACGACAATGACCTCGTGCCCATCGCCCGTCAGGTGGTCCGTCAGGTGCGAGCCGATGAATCCCGTTCCGCCCGTCACTAAGCATCTCACAATTTAATTTCTTTCATGTCTTGGTGCCGAACAATTATCCTACAAAGAGAGATAAATTCTTCTTGACCGAATTGCTGTTTCATGAAATTTATCTTTTTGTCTACCCATTGTACGTTTCCGACTTCGTATCCTTTTGCCGAATCGATGCGATCAAGTGAGGCGTTCCCCTCGCCTGTTGATAGTGCCCGGAAACTTTGAGGATAGGTGAGTTTTTCTCCACTCAATGCACAATTGCCTTTCTGGGCAAGAAATAAATGCCATAGATGTTCGACGGTGAGGTTGAACTCAATTCCACGCATTTTGGCATGGCCTTTTATTTTACACAGATAACTTGCCGGTATGTCGCCGCAACCTTTCCAGTTCTTGTGTTTACTGCCGATCTTGGCCCGCAAACAACCGCATGACCTGAGATGTCTGCTTTGTAAGTTGGAAGTTGGTAATGTGACTACTTCACCGCAATCGCACTGACATTTCCAGTAGTTGTTCTTATTCTTCTTGCCAATATACTCTACAACAGTCAGTGTGGCGTATTTTTGCCCTATCAAGTTTTTCCGAGGCAACATACAATACTCCAGTACGGGTTACTGTATTATAGAAGGTCTGCCAAGAAAAGTAGAACTTTTATCGATTTCACATTGATTTTATCTCCACGGTTCATTATAGTGAGACACCAATGAAATTGCGTAACCACTGGCTAGACAGCATCCGGGAAAAAAATCTGCTCAAGATAATCGAGTGGGCACACCGGCAGAATAAGCCCGTAGAAATATTGACACAAGATGATATAAGGGAAGCCGCCAAGGCTCACCTGCGTGAGGCGTCACACGCCTCGTAACAACGGACGGCACGATGTATTTGAAATATTTCGACCTTTACGCCTCGATGGGCATGAAGGTCATCCCCGTATATCGGGACTCCAAGATACCCGTCGGCAAGAATTGGAACGACGCCTGGGATCGGGACAAGTGCAGGGAGATGGTGGGGACGGGCGACTACAACCTCGGACTCCTCCTGGGAGACACCGTGGACGTGGAGGGCGATACGGCGGAAGCCAACGACCTGCTCGTGCGGATGATGGACGGGTCGCCCCACCCGACGTACCGCAGTTCACGCTCGATGCACCATCTGTTCCAGAACCCCGACCCCTCCCTGACCGCCCGCCGTTTCGACGACATCGAATTCCGGGGGCACCGCCACCACTCCGTCCTGCCCCCGTCACGCCACGAGAGTGGCGTCGATTACGCCTGGCTTCGCGGCACGAAATTCCCGGCACCCCCCATGCCCGAGGAGTTGAAAGATTTCTACTTCGAGCATCGCCGTGAAGTCGTCAGGCCCACGCCCCCGAGGCGGAAGTTGCCGCGAGGCGTCTTCAAGACCGTCTGCAAGATTTGCAAGGGGCGGGAGGTCATCCACAAGAAGAGGTTGATGCTGGAAGTGAGAGCGTTCGCGGAACATCAACTCCCGTGGATGTGCCACAAGTGTCGGGAGTTAGACGTGAGAGAAGCCTGCCGACGTATCCGCAAAACGCTCCAACTGCAAGAAGTGTAATCAGGCCAATCCCAGCATCATGTGCAGGGTCTTCGCCGCGTCCTTGTTGTCCGATTGGGGGATGGAGTGCCCGCCAGTCTCCCTCTCTTTGCACGCCAGGTTGTATCCTTTTTTCGCGAGGGCGTCTTTGGAGGGGACGTACCTTTCTTCCCAGCCGAAACAGTTGTCGTCCTTGGCGTGATACATGTAGATCGGCACGTCGTGCCGCTTGTCCGGCAGCGTCTCCGGGTCCAGTACGCATCCGCTGTGGCATACGACCCCCGCGTAGGGCCACGGCGACACGGCTGCGGCGTACAAGGCCATGACGGCACCCGCCGAGAATCCCGACAGGGCGATGTCCGAGCAAGTCACCTTGTGTTGCACCGCCAGGTCGCTGAGGTACTGGTTCAAAGCCCCCACATTTTTTCTGACGCCCATAACTGCCGCTTTTTGGTGCTGCGGGCCGCGTGGGGACGGATACCACTCTTCTTCAGGCTGGAGGCCCACCATCATGGTCTTCGCCAGGATCGGCTGGGACGCATACAACACCGACATGCGGGCGGCGGTATCCCCGCGACCCGCCAACACGACGACGATCTTGCCGTTCCAGTCCCCGGAGGGCGGCGATACTACTTCTTTCATTTCGACTCCCTACTTTCCAGTTGTTCGACCCTATCCTTCAATGCTTTGTAGTCGTCCTTGAATATGTTGTAGCCCACCACCAGTATGGCTATCCAGAGCAAGATGCAGATGACCCCGCTCAACCCCATGCCATTTATTTCTCGTTCTTTCCTGATTATTTCTTCCACGTCGTATTTGTTCATTCGATGCCCCACTCCTTGTACAATTCTTCGGGCCGGTGGTTGACGGCGTCTTCGATTGACCTGGACAGGCGGCGGGGGAGGTAACTGCTGATGAAGGTCATGAAAGGTTCTGCCGCCTTGGTGTCGTAGTAGTCGAGGGCGTAGCAGAGTTTGTGGGCGTCGTAGCCGTAGCAATGGTGGGCGACGGAAGGGTCGTCCTCGTCCAACAATTCGTCGGCGATCTCCCAGAATTTTAGGTGCCCGTTCTTCGCGACGAACGACAGGGCGAATTCGCTCAGGTCGTACACCAGGGCGACGTACAGCGGGCTGGAGAGCCAGAAATTACTCAGAGGACGGTATTCCACCCCGTACACCGGCCTGCGGTGGGAACCGGCGACACCGTATACCTGGCGGCGGTCCTTCGAGGTCTTATCTTTGTTGAAGAACAATTCGGGGACGCCGAGGAACAGGTCCATCATCTTGACGACGTAAGGCGTCAACATTCCGTGCTGGAGTGGCCCTTCCTCGGCCCCCAGGTGGACGTGCCCCCCGACCGTGCGGAACGGCGTGACGTGCCTCATCTCTTCGGTGTCCTCGTCCTTGACGACGAAATCCTTCGGCGGCATGATCCTGGCGAGCGAGTAGGCGGAATATTCGGCAACGCACCCGGCCTCCTGTGCCTTCTTGGATTTGAGTTCCGAAGTCGGATACATCATCGACGCCTGGATCGACGGCCTGATGGGGTGGATGACTTCCGCGAGCATCTTGAGCGATTGGCGGAATGTCTCCACCGCCTCGCCTTTCGACGCCGAAGGCCGGATGGATATCTCGGCCAGCACGTTGTCGAAGTAGAAGGCGTGGCCTTGCATTTTGATGGACTTGTCTTTTTCCGGGAGTACGCCGATGGCACTCTTCAGTCGGTTCTTGTAGGTCAAGGCGAATTCAGGGTCACTACCGAACGTGAATTGAGAGGTCATATTTCACCAGGTTTGAGAATTTTATATCGCATACGGCAGGTGTGGACCTACCATGTCAATGAAATCGCAGTACGATTTCGCCCCTATGTATATTTGAGGCAAATTACCACGTTTTTTCCGCTACTTCGCACTGTGCAGTTTATGCCATTTCCACGAAGTTTTTCGCCTAGTTTGTCCACATCTCCCCAAACGAATCCGTTTTTACCATGATATTCGGTGTAATTCCACCGAATGTGAAACTCATGTGACGTTCCTCGGGAATGATATACCTAAAGAAATCTACCACTCCCGACGGAAGTAATCAATAGCTCCGGGAAAAGTAATCGATTCTTCTACATAATACATCCGTGGCAATCGGCAATGGATGTGGGTGAAATATGTACGGCTTCAAAGAATTTCTCGCCGACGACAACCCGGACGGAGAACTGATCCAGACCTATTTGGGGAACCCCAAGTTGCCGGTGTCGGACATCGCACGCATGTATCAAAAGACGGAGTCGGAAGTCTACAGAATCCTTCACGCGAACGACGTTTCCCCCAATCGGCTGCGGGCCAACCATCAGAAAGTTCGCGGCCTCGCTAACTTAGGGTGGGGGATACGGGAGATCGCGGAGTTTACCGGGTATACCTCCCGCAACGTGCGGTACATCCTGAAGTCGATTACGGAGGGGTGATGATAACTTTCGCCGATGTCGTGTACCTCCTGTCGGGGGGTTTTGCAAATGCCGACCCCCTCCGGTCGCTGGGGGGCGACCCCTCGGTCGCCCGCCTGACGACCGGCTTGTTCAAAGACATCTCCCCGGCCCAGGCATCGTTGGGGTTAACCGACTACCGATGCGTGTACATCGCGAACGACAGTGGTTCCGACTCTTTGTACGGAATCGCCGCGTACACCGACGAGGCGACCGCTGGCGGGGCGGCCGTCGATTTGGGATTCTTTCTACAGAACGATATCCAACAGGTCAGCGTTGATGACGGCGTGGCGGTGACGGGCGGCTCGGTGGTCTTCCAGTACGAAGGCGTCAATTTCACGGTCGGCTGGGCGTCCGGCATCGACGCCTGGGCGGCGAATTTTCAGGCCGCGATCAGGGCAATACCTCACCTGGAAGATGTCGTGATTTCGGGCGGGGTCAACGGCAACACCAGTCAATTCCAGATAAATTTCACGGGTGCGGCGGGTCATCGGTATCACCCCCCGGTAAATGTAATCACCAACTCCCTCGCCTCGGGCAGTTTCCCCATCACCGTCTTGAAAATCTTCAACGGCAGTCCCATCAACAGCCTGGCGGGAGAAATAGACGCCGTGACCACGACACCCAGCGGGATATCTTTCGCCGCCGCCACTCCCGGCTCCCCTGCGGTCATCGGGGGCGACCTGCGTCCATCGGACATACTCCCGATATGGATGAGAAGGGTGTGCCCTCCCAACTTTTCGCCCCTCGCCGATGACGGATTCTCGTTGAAGTTGAAGGGCAACCCCTTCTCGGCTTGATGTCGGCGTTCGAGTGATTTATCATACCTGTATTGATGGAGAATTAGTATGGACTCCTGTCCTTTTACGGGGAAGCCTTGCCCCCACCAGAAGGTGACTCACGTCACGGACGTTAATGCCGACGGGTCTTTCACCGAAATGCACTTGTGCGGCGAGTGCGAGGGGAAAGTGCGTGATCCGGTCGCGGCCAAGCCCGGACTGACCACTCCCATGAAGTCCGCGATTGCCGAAGTCGTGGGCCAATTGTTCGGCCTGTTGCTTAATCCCGTCGCCCCGCCCTCTCCTGTAAATAAGTCCAAGAAGCCGCCCTGCCCCTCCTGCGGCATTTCCATCGAGGAAATAGCCAGGGACGGCAGGATGGGGTGCCGAGTCTGCTACGAACATTTTCTGACCGAATTGCGGATAATTACCGCAGACTCCCAGGGTTCTGCGGGCGGACATCAGGGGAAGATTCCGAAGGACCGTCAGAAGCGAGTCGAGGAGGCGGACGCGACCGTGGAGGATCGCGTCCGCTCCTACAAGTTGAAAATGGTCAAGGCAATCGAAGTGGAAAACTATGAGGCTGCGGGCGACCTCAAGAAGTTAATCGAATCACTTCAGCGACAATCGCCCGCTGATTCAACGACTGCTGATTCAGAGTCACCCACTCCTCGAATTTCCGAGGATCTATGATCCCGAATCCCTCGAAGAATTTGTTCCCGACGAATTTTGGGTCGTTCGTCGGGATGGTGTAGGTACGCAGGAGTCTGCGGTAGTCCTCGCTCGTCTCCAGTTTCAGCGGCAGTCCGTGTGCCCGCTTGTACGACAACATCAGGGCGGCAACGCCCACCACGAACGGGTTCGCCTGGGACGTGCCCGACATCAGGGCGTACCAGTTGCCCGGCACGGTGCTGAGGATTCGGACGCCGGGGGCTAGGAAGTCTAGGTCCGGCCCCGTGCAACTAAATGATGCCCTGTTGAAATTTTCGTCGATGGCCCCGACCCCGATGGTTTCCGGGTAAGCCGCCGGGTAGAAAATTTCCCTTGTTTGACCCGCGTTGCCCGCCGCACAGAATACGATGACGCCGTAGGCGTCCGCGTATTGGATCGCCTTGCGGATTTGAATGACGGGGTTCGGCGACCCCAGAGACATGGTCAGGAAGTCCGCACCCTGGTCCACCGCCCACCGGATGGCGTCGGCCACCACCCTTAGATCCCCGGCCCCCTTGTGGTTCAGGGCTTTGACCGGAATGACCTTGCACTTGGGTGCAACGCCCACCATCCCGAAATCGTTGTTGGCGGCACAAATGATTCCGGTGACGTGCGTATTGGATACAAAGTGTCCATCGGCGATGTAATTATGGTGATCGGACACGGTAAAGTCGTAAACCCATCCATTGTAATGTTTTTGAGAAATTTTCTTGACACGTCTGCCATGCCGTTCGTAATTGGGAACTATTAGAGATCGTTTTGTTTTGACTGGATGGCATAGGCTTTCGATTACCGCCATAGGAACCGCCCCATGGCAAATTTTGAAAACAGGCATGTTGCTTTTTATGGACCGATCTCGGTTGTCGAATTCGGGTGACGATACTGACGAACGAATGCCCAGAGCGTTCATCAGTGCGGCGGTTTTATATGCAAAACATCGACTGCCGGTTGTTATGCGGTTTTTGACGTTGGATTTTGTCACCGACCCATCGCCGTCAATTACACCGGCAAGGAATCCGTATGTAATGTCCCTGTTGCATTTGCCAACCCAAGTTGGCAAATCTTGAACCAATGATTTTTTGCCTCTCATGACGCCCATAGCCGTGATCGTATGGACAGCTTCTTTTCCGTAAACCAGAATACGATTTTCATATCGGCCTGTTGTCCATCCCATTTTTTTTGCTATATGTTCGACCCGATCTAGTATCTCCATGGTACAAGACGACACCTCAAACCGATCTTTGCAAATATGCCCATCGGTTAACGTAATGCCACACAAATAGGCAAGATTTTTTGTAACCTCGACGTTCTTAGTTTTTTTCCCCCATTTCCGCCGATTGCATTTTTTGCACTGCCCGCCGCTGGCTTTCTTCCATCGGGGTATATGTCCACAATTCAAACATATAGTCGTTTCCGGCAGGTTGACAAATGTTTTTTCCGTCGTTATGTCGGGGCCGTTTTTTTGTCCAAATATGAATCGGTCGCCAGGAACGACTTCATCTGCCCGCTTTCTTATTATGTCGTAAATCTTGTGGTGTCTATTTTTAATCAGATATACTGGGTGCCACGGCGTAAGTCGATAGATGATATTTCCTTCGAGTTCCACTTCGACAATATTGCCGCAAATGGGTAGTTTTTGCACCGATGTTATTTTCCCTACCACAGTTTTATGGGTTGTGTCGTCTAAAGAATAGGTGAGAGCCAATACATTTTTGATGCGGTATTCGCCTTCTTTATTTGACACGACACTCTCGGTCGCATCCAAGTTGTTGTAAAAATCTTCAATTCTCTCGATGCCGTTTACCGATGTGTGAATGAGGCAATCAGGCGACACACAGCCGTGGCCGTTGTCGTCTTGGGCACTCTTGGTGGGATCGACGAAATTGCGGCCCGGCAGTAAATTATCCACCAAGTCGTGGTGCGTCAGATCCGCCCCGCTGTCTATGACCGCAACTTTTACGCCCTCCCCCTGCGTGTGTTTCCAGGCTGCGGGGAGGTTGAATGCGGTTATCTCCCAGCCTATGTGTTTTTGCACTTCCTGGGCGGTCAGGAGGTTTTCCCTCTCGAACGGCAGGAGCTTACAATTGAATTTACCGTCTAAAGCGGTTCCGACTATTTTTTTGGGCATTATTCACATCCTTTTTCCAAATGCCTTTACCATACTTGGACACGATGAAGTCAATCATCTTCGAGATCACAATGTTGACAATTATTTCACGAATGGCCGGGGCGAACGGCCTCAGCCATATCGGAAATGCTTGAACGACAACGTAATTGAACAACTTGTCCAGGAGCGTGATGACGGCGGCTTTCTTGTCCGTGCCTGCCGGTATCAAGTCCTCTACGAACAAAACCAACTTGTCCAAACATTCAATGAGGAATTGAACGCCGGTAGCGAGGCGAACCCGATTCATCGACCACCAGCTTGCCGCCGGTAGTGGGACTTGATCCCACTGTTGCTTCAGGTTCGCTAAATAAGCGTCCAGTTGCTTCAATACGGCGTCGATGTCTTGTGGTGTCAAGTTTCGCTTCGATACTGCCATAGTCCCTCCTTGTATTTGTATATAGGGTCCGTGGGGTCAAAAAACGGCACGAGGGTGCTATGATAAGGGACTGCGAGTCGTGCCTCGGGTCGTTCCCTCGTCCTTATGCCGAGAGCTAGAGAGGGGTGATACCTGCTTTTTCGTGCGGACCAGTTTACGCCCGACCGTATGTGCGGAGTCGCGACTCGCAGTTTCACATTACCGGCAGTGATTTCTTATTGGCGAGCATGTCCTCGACTGCCGACCAGAATGAGTCTGTCGTCAAATCCCCCTCGCAGGCCGAATCCCCCCTCTTGCAGACGCTCGTCCCTAGAGAGGGTGCTTTTTGTTCGTGGTGGCAGCCGAGGCAGTCCAGGCCGGGTGCCGTTACCGCCCTCAGTTTGCTACCCGTGAGCCGATGCTGGGCTTTTATGGACCCGAAGAAGACGACCCCCGGCACGTCGAATATTTGTGCCAGGTGCATTGGCATCGAATCCATTCCGACAAAGAAACTGGCCCCCTTCATTACTGTGGCGAGTTCTTGGATGTTGGTCCTGCCCCGGAGGTCCAAGTCGTTGGGGAGTAGCCAATCACCGCCGCCACCCACGCAGATCACCTTGTGCCCCGCCCGCCTCAGTCTGGCGGCTATTTCCATGAAGCGGTCGCCCCGCCAATTCCTCCCGACCCAGCCGAAGCCCTCTTCACGCTTGGCGTGCATGACGATGTATTTTTGCGGCAGCGACACTTGGAGGGCTTTCACGGCCATGTTGGCACGGCAGTCTTTCGTCGCCACACCCGCCTCGTGGGCGAAACTCTTCAGTATCGACCATTTCGGGTGGTACTCGTAGGCCAAGTCCAGGTTGATGATGTAATCGAATGCGACACCCTTCAACAGTGCGGCATCCGTTACGATCTTGTCGATGTATTTATTGCCATGCAGGACTTGCTCGCAGGTCGTCGAAAATGTAATGAGGCAGTTGGGCCATTTCTTTTTCAGGGCGGGCAATATTGCCGTCGCCATGAGAACGTCGCCGTTGGCCGCGAGCCTCTTGACGAGTACCTGAGTGACCCTCGGGGGTCCGCCGGGTCGCGGGGTGAAGAGTAGCGGGTCCATGCGACCGCTGTTGATCCAACGATTCCTGAACAGTTCGGTGTTCCGGCGGTAGTGGGCATGTCCCCCCGAATTGGAGTGTGACAATTTATGCCATATGACGCTTCGCGGCTGGAACAGGATCTTGTATCCCAACTCTTTTACCCGCATGCACAAGTCGGAGTCCTCCCAATAGCCGATCCGGTATCGGGGGTCGAACCCGTCCATGTCGTCGAAGAGCGACTTCTTCATGGCGAAACAACAGCCCGTAACCATCTCCCTTTCCGACACCACCTTCAGGTCGTCGGGCAATTCTTCTGGACGCATCGGCTGGACAAGGTGTTTCCCATGGTACAGGTGTCTGCCGATGTGTTCGAAATACCCCGACGACCAATTCCAACCCGAACCCGCACTGTCAACCGTCCCGTGCCACTCGCCGCCTTCCTTCAATTGCATGTTGCCGACCACGCCGACCGTGGGGTCGGCGAACAACTCGACCATCGGGTCGATCCACCCCGGAGTAACGGTCGTATCGGCGTTCAGGAATATCAGGTGGTCGCCGCTGGCGTGCATCGCCCCGATGTTGCACGCCCTGCCGTAGCCGCAATTCTCCCCGGCCACGACGATCTTCCCGACGCCCTGCATGAGGCCGCGGTTTTCCCAGGCGGCTAGGACGGCGGCTTTGGAGTCCCCCGTACAGCAGTCGTCAACGTAGATGATTTCCACGCCCTCTTGCATGGGCCAAGTCTTGATCTGGTCCCTCACCACCTTCTCGCTCTTGAAGAGGGGGATGATGACCGACACTTTTGCATTTTTCATCCCGAACCATTCGGGCACCGGGTAGAGCGTGCAGTCCGGCAACGGGGCCGGATCGTTGCTCAGGTCGGTGGCGGCAGTTTTCTCTGCCAACATCGGCCTTCGCTCCATGGCACGCTTTTTTTTGGCGTTGCGTATCACCCTCTGGAATGGCTGCTCGCCGGGCGAAGAGGCCGTCGGCGTCGTGGGGTTCGACACGAGTTTGTTCAACTGCTCCACGGGGATGCCCTGGTTGTTCAGCATGGCGGCGGTGGGTTTTTTCGCCAGGGCGGCTTTTATCTTTTCGTGAGTCGTCTGCCTGGTGTGGTTTCCGACGACCTTGTTCTCTTTTTCCGTCATGTGAATTCCCTTGTCAATTACCCACGCCCCTAAAGGGGCGGGGCTTGGCATTCCAACTCTACGCACTCTTTAGCAGAGTAGTAGCGGACGCCAACAGGCTGATTGACAACAGCCCTTTGTCTCTTATGTTCTTCGCCCCATTACAGTCAGCATAAAGAACATGCACGACTTATTTTGGCGAGAACTACCAATTACTTCTGACTGCGTTTTGTGCTACGTTCTTTTGCACACCTAGTTCTTGCATTTTCTGCATGATGGCGTTAACGATTTGCATGGCCTTCGCCTTATTGATCTTCTGGAGCTTGTCCAGGTCGGCCATCAACTTGTTGAAGTGGTTTTCGAGGTTCCCGCTCAATACCGACTCGTCCTCGACCGGGGCACCCGCTGCACCCGTGGCGTGGGCCAAAGGGGTTTGCCCGCCCGGCTGCATTTCCGGGACTACCGGATTACCCTCACGCAATCTCGCCCACTCTTGAAACTTTCTCATATTTATCCTTTCCACCCGCTGGGGGCGTTGTTTTCTTGGTCGGGTCTGGGCTGCGATGCCGCAGCGGGTTTCGGTTGTCGGGAAGCCATTTCCGGGCCACCCGGATAGAAGGATTTCATCGTCGCGACGACGATGGCTTGTGCCAGGCCGTCCCGCATGTTCGGCGGAACGTCCCTCCAGGAGTTCACCTTCGGATCTCCCATTTGGCGGGCGAAATTCTCTTTGATGGCTTCTATCTTCATGCCGACAGTCTTGACGAGGTTTTGATCTACGGACCTACCGGCCCATTTTTTCATCTGTTCCCATTCCGGGTCTGAATTGGCTGCCCGCCATTCATGCAGTGATTTCATTCTTCATCCACCTGATTGATGACAGTGGTCTTGGGGTCGATTCCGTCTTCCGGCATGCCCGTCTTGAGCAATTTGCCTTTGTCCTTGGTGTCCGGCACGGCGTCGGTTTGTTTAATTTTGTCCAGTGCTTCCTTCACGCTCTGGTGCCATGCCCCTATTTTCGTCACGGGAACGTCCAGCAAAACGGCCAAAGCCCCCGAGTTGTTGATGACGAGTAGGAAGTCGTCCCAAAAATCCTCGCGGACGTTGATGCCGTTTCGTATGGCCTCCATGGCCTTGTCATCGGGGTGGCGTCCCCCCTTGCGGGAGGACTCAATGCTTTCCCACAGTTTTTGAAATGAAACTGGCATTTACCACCTTTCTAATTACGCCCGCGATACGACGATCAGCAGGTCGCTGGGCGACGGGGGCGTCGAGACGTACTGGTTCAACAGGTTCAATGCGGCCATCCCATTCACGGTGAACTGATCGCCGTGCTGCAAATACCCGGTGGGCCTGTTGGCGTTGTTGATGATGCCGCCGATGCCGCCGATGTTCGCCGAGCCGCTGGTGTGTACCGGGTCTTCGCCGTCCGGGACCATGTTCGGGATGAACAAGGATCGGGTCTGCTTGACGTAATCGGCCTCGGCAACGGTTTCGTTGCCCGCCAGGTACGTCCGCTGCGGGACCAGTTGTCCCTGGCGGTTGACCGTCTCCAGGTTCACCTGGAACACGATGACGGGCGAAGTCACCTGGCTGTCGGTCGTCTGGGCCGAAGGCGAGTAAGGGTTCGCCAGTGCGTTCGTGAAGTAGCCGGGGTTGTAGACAGCCGGGGTCGGGTTGCCCGAATTCGTTGGGACGAATACCGGGGTCGCACTCGTCGCCGAGTAAGAATTGCCCGTCGCCACTTCCGCGAAGCTGGGGCCGTAAATGGTTTCCGGGTTGCCCGTGACGGGAGCGGCCACTTGACCGTAGATCGTGCCCTGGGGCTGGTAGCTCGTGCCCGTCACCGATTCGGCGTAGCCTGGCCCGTTCGACGGCGGCGTCGAATCGGCGGGTGGCGTCGTAACATACGGCGTTGACATTAGATTACTCCTTGATTTTGCTGCTATTTTTTCTTGCAGCTTTTTTTCTTTTGATTACCAAGGTATAGCTTGTCCGGGTCGAAGTTGCCCACGTCCGGCGTGATCCCATCACCTACATTTTTGCTTTTCGCTCCTGTACGTCCGAAATCCCGGTCAGTATTGGATTTGTTGTCCCATATTTCACCGGCACCGTCTGGTGTCGAAAGAAGCCATTCCTTGAAAGATAATCGCATCTCGTGTATGTAGTTGCCTGCCCACATTTTTGCGTCAGAAGTTCTTCCATAGCAATTCCGATTTGCCCTCCCTGGTCTTCTTTTTTTCGCACTTCCAGTCTTTGTACAATCTGCCGTACAATGGAGACGAGTAGCCGCTCAACACCACTTTGCCCTTGAAGGTGTTTAGTACGCGGGACAGATCGACGTGTGCGTCCATGTCCATTTCGTTCGAGTCCTTGGCCGTGTCGTGCAAGTGCGGGGGGTCCGCGTACACCAGCACGTTCTTGTTGTTGAAGGTTTTTACGACTTCTATACCCGGTTTGTTGAATATGTAGACTTCCCTAAACCTTTCGCCGATTACCGGCAACAACTCCAGGGCCGACTTCCAGGAGTTGACCTCTTCGGGAATCCCCCCTCGAAGACGCTCGCTCCAGGCGAACGCCTTCCGAAGACCGTTACGCGACATGCGGCGTAGGGTGTATTCGTTGACGGCGTGTTCCAGGTAGTCTTCGAACGGGCCGGACTCGCGTGTGACGGCACGGTCAAAAGTTTCTTGGCAGTATTTGACCAGGGCGAGGCGGCGGTGGAACTCTTTGGGTTCGTCCCGGATGGCCCTGAAGACTTGACAAATGGTCACGTCTTGGTCACAGACGATTTCCAGGGGAGACTTTTCTTTGTTGATGAGGATGTTGGCCCCGCCGCAGAAAGGCTCGATGTAGCTGTACTGTTGGTAGTTCTCAGGGAAATGTGAGATGATCCAGGAACTCAAATAAAACTTTCCACCATGACACTTGAATGCCGGACGAATCAATTTACTCATTGTTATCTCCAGTATTCTCGACTACCAGTTTGCAATATTGGGCAAACTCTTTTGTGGTGAAATCATTTTTCATCAAATTTATCCATTTGTGAACCCACTGCACGTTTCCTTCGATATATCCTTTGGTACTGTCTATTCTGTCGAGACTTGCGGTAGTTTCTCCGGTTTGATGCCCTTTACGAGTTTTGGCGAATATTAGTGGCAATTTAGAGAGCGAACATCGACGCTCTTGTGCTAGGAACAACTGCCAGACATAATCGATGCTAACGCCGAAATCTATTTTTCTTTTTTCTGCCACTTTTTTGATGCAGTACCAGTGATGTTGCCGCACTTCTCCATGACCAAATTTTTTGGCGTCCTCTAATGCCTTACATTTTTTGCACCGACAGCTTCCTCTCTTCAGGTGAGAACTACGCCTGATGACTTTCTCTCCACATTCACATTGACAATTCCAGCAAACAACGGGAAAGCCGTTTTTATTGTGTTTATTTTCGGCACGATGTAATACGGTGAGTTTGCCGATAGTTGCTCCCGTATAGTCCATGGCATGTTTCATGTGATATATACAATGGCATTGCGTATTTTTCAGAAAACGCTGGTCCCTTTTTCGCGTCATTGTAGCTTCGGACATCGTATTTATGCCACACAACCCACGGAGGCCAAGAAATATCATTTAATAGCCTCATGGATCACCCTGCCGCATTCGCAGACGTAATCATACGGCCCATACCCTTTTACCGACCCCTCCCAGAACCACGACGGCGTCTTGGGAGTCTTGTCGTGACATTCTTCACACATGGCGTTCACCAAACGGTCCTCTTCGGACACCGTCTCGTCAACCCAGAAGTAACAATTCATGCTCATATAGCCCTCCTATACAACAGTAGAGCAACAGTCCCCGAGGAAACTGTTGCTCTACTGTTTTTAATTCGCAACTGCGAATGTTAGAAGTGTCTTCACCCCGGCTGTTGCTGAGGGGGCTGGTTCTGCCTTCGCCTGTTCGGCTGTGAAGGTTTTTTCTTTTCTTCCGGCGGCGTCGGAAATTCTTGCGGCGGCGTCGGGGTCGGTTCCGCCTTCGGGGCTTCGCCCTTCGGGGCTTCCCACGCTGGGCCGTCCTTCATCCACCCTTCCGATGCCGGGGGTGCGGGCGAAAACATCTTGTCTAGTCCGCCCTTTGTCTTGTTCACATATACAACGCCCAGGGCAACGCCCAAGGCTAGTATAAGAATGTAGAGGGAATTTCTGTTCATTCACGTCCTCCTTAACGAGAAATTACTCATCACATATTTAGTGACACAGTATCTAGTGCCCGATTCCCGAAAAACTTCCGGCGAGTCGTATATAAACGGAAGCAAGTCGAGATCCAGGAGATGAGAGAATGAAATCTTTTGCCCAGCACGTTGGCATTCAGCGGGTGAATAGCCTCGCCCGAACCGCATTCACGCTGATGTCCCAACGGGGCGTGGACCCCCTGAAATTCTTGGAGTGGTACGTCGAAGAGGGCGTCCTGCTGGCCGAAGAAGACCTCCCCGCCCAGGCCGTCGATTGGCTGCAAGATCAATTGCTGATCGAGAGTTGGCCGGGGGTTGTTGGGGCTGTTGGGGCTGGCGTGGCCGGTGCGTTGGGGGCCACTGCCGGTTCTGCATTTGGTCCCATTGGCACAGCCGCTGGGGCTTTTGGTGGTGTTGGAGTGGGTCAAAAAATAGGAGATTATTTCGCCAACAAATCGGCACCCGCCGCTCCTAAGCCGACCGATGACCCGGCATTGAAAAGTTCGTTACAGGCGTTGGACGTGTTGTCTAAAAACCTGCCCAAGGAGATGGGGAGTAACGCGGGCTTCACTAACGCCCTGCACTCGCTCATAGCTATATTGCGAAATCCAGTCCCCATTGGACAAGCCCCCGCCGCCCCGGCCCCCGTACCAGTAACAACACTCGCGTCCCCGGCGGGTCCAGCAGCAACACATACGAGTTGGCATCAGCCGCAGGGGACTGCATTCCTGGAACGGCAAATCAACAAGCAGAAGATAACGAAGGCTTGCGTCGAGATGTCTAGGGCCGGGATCGATCCGAGGAAGTTCGCGGAATGGTACGGCTATGAAGGTCGCCATCTCTCCATGGAAGATTTCAGAGAAGGCTTCCTCGGCAACACCTGGAACGGCGTCAAGAGTTGGTGGGGCGGCAAAGGCTTCCAGAAGGGTTACAACCAGGCGGCGGACGACGAAACGGCCCAGGCCCAGAACAAGGCCGTCAACGATGCCGCTGTCGCACTACAGCAGTTACAGGACGCCGCCAGCAAGAATCAGCCATTGGGTGCCGCCCTACAAGGCTACGGTACGATGGATAAGCTCAAAGTGGTCCTGGACGTATTGCAGCAGAAGAAGCAGGAAATAGACGCGATTACGCCGGATCAGGAAGATGCCCCGAATGCCCAACAGGCACAACCGGAACAGCAGCCCGATCTAAATAACCCTGCACAGGTCCAACAGTATATTCAAACCACCAAAGATCCTGAGATTCAAAAAATCATTGCGTCCGTCGTCAGTACGGGCGACCAGGTGACTGATGACAAGGCAAAAATCGCTAAAGTCACTGACTATTTAAGACAAACGAGCATGCAAACCACTGATGGCAAAGGTGAAAGCGTTGACGGGGAAGATGCACTGAACGAATTTTTCCGATCCGTTATCGGGCAGGCCAGTCGGAAGCACCGCTGGTTCAACTGATCGCTTCGCCTATGATCCGCACGGCCTCGTCCACGTCGTTGTTGGAGAACGTCAGGTGGGGCCGTAGTCGTATGCTCCTGTCGCCACAGGGCAACGCCGTCATGCTCTGACGCATTTTTCTCAACACGTCGTTGCGACTGGCGTCACTCTCCAGGTCGAAGGCCAGGAAGAATCCGCGACCCCGCACGTTCGTGATGCGGGGCAAGTCCCGGAGCTTCTTCAGGAAGTCGCGGCCCAGGTTGGCCGCGTTCGCCGACAGTCCGTCTTCGAGTATGATCTGCATGATGTACTTGGCCCGGATCATGTCCACGATGTTCCCCCCCCAGGTCGAATTGATCCTGGAGGAGACGTGAAACACGTTGCTCTCCACTTCGTCGATCCTGTCGGTGCAGGCGAAGCCGCAGACTTGCGTCTTCTTGCCGAAGCAGATCATGTCGGGGACGATGCCGTAGTGCTGGTAGCACCAGAATTGTCCCGTCATCCCTAGTCCCGTCTGCACTTCGTCCATGATGAGCATTACGTCGTGGGCCGTCGCTATCTGTCGCAATTCCTGGAAGAATTCGGGGCGGAAGTGGTTGTCGCCGCCCTCGCCCTGGATGCTTTCGACGATGATGGCTGCCGTCTTCTTGTTGTTCTTGGTGATCGCCTTGAGGATCTGGTAGATGCTCTCCTTTTCGTCCACCTGCACATCGACCAATTCTTGCTCGTCCATGGGGAAGTGGATTTTCGGATTGAGAACTCTCGTCCATTTGAACTTGGGGAACAAAGCCGTCTTGTTCGGCACCGTGTTCGTCAGACTCAAGGTGTATCCGCCGCGACCATGGAAGGCTTGCTTGAAATGGATCACGTCTAGTTCGTTGACCTGCTCTTCCGTCAGGCTCAATTTTTGGGCCTTCCAGTCGAACGCCGCCTTGAGGGCATTTTCGACGCCTTGTGAGCCGCCTTCGACGAAGAAGTGGTATTTGAAATCAGGAGTCAGGTTGGCGAATTCTTGTACGAAGTCGGCTAAATCGGTGCTGTAGTAATCGGAGTTCGCGAATTTGTGGAGTGCCGCCACTCCCAGGTGTGCCATCGCTTTCGCGAGTTTCGGGTGGTTCCAGCCCAGGGCTTGGCTCGCGAATTGGGACGCACAGTCCAGATATGTGGCCCCCGTGCGGGCGTCTGCCATGTGCGACCCCTGGCTGCCCTGCCTGTCGATGATGATGTGTTCGCCGTCCCCTATCGTGAACTCCCTCATGATGGAGTGGACTTCTTCGGGAAGCGTTAGCGTGGAGTATTCCATTTTAGATCCAACCTGTTTTGATCGCTTCTTTGATCTCGTTCATCGTTATCTTCCTCCCCAGGAAGTCAGATACGGAGTCGATGAAATGCCTCTCGATGTCCTTTTGTGCCTCACGCCGGTACATGGTTCCCATCTTCATGGCTTCCATGTAGGAACTCATGTCGATGGTCCAGTCGAGCAATTCGTCGTCGATGAAGATCGCCTTCTCGACGGTGCCGTTATTGCCCTTCCTCATTTTCACTTCGAATCGTTTCTTTTCGCTAGGTTCTTCGTTGTTTTGGTCGGGAAATTGGATTATTTCGCTCATATTCCTCCTGATGGCATTATAGGGTTTGACGCGAAGGGATACATACAAGTATGCGATTCCACGAATGGCTCACTCGCCTCGACGAGATTTCCCTCGACGACCTTTACCAGAGTACGGTTGCGGCTTTTCCTCGCACGAAGAAAAGGCAGCACGCCACCGGGCCGGTGCAGATAGTCGAGTTGGCTTGGACACCCTATTTGGGGGTCAAGACGCTTTTCATCAAGGGCACCGCCGAGAGCGGCGAGTCGGGGAAAGTTTACCACCCGCTCGTCTTGTTCAAGAACGTGCGGTATCACGAGCGGGTGGTACGCGGTCGAGTCGAAATAGTGGCGAACGACGGGCGAAATTATGTGTTGGAGAAGTTGAGTTATTCGGAGAACGGCGTGTTGTTGAGATGCGATTGTTCGGACTTCAAGTGGAGGTTCAATTACTACGACCACCTGGACAAGTCGTTGTACGGGAGTAAGAAGAGAAGGTACGAATCAAAAGAAGGAGGGCCACCGGCTAACCCGAAGGAAATGCCGGGCATGTGCAAACATTTGATTAAATTGGTCCAATCACTGGACCAAGCGGGTCTGCTGGAGGGATGATGAAGGATTTTGAAGCTCTACTGAATACTATCGCTCAATTCGGCGGCGTCACGGTGTTGGATTCACTGGCGTCCCCCGACACTTACATTACATTCAAATGCGAGACGCCCGCCATACTAGCCGCGATCTCGTCGTTCGTCGCCGAGATACAGGATTCACACCCTTGCGGCCTGCTCGCCTTCCCGAATTACGAGGATGACAAGCAAATCACCTACCAAATATCTTTCGACGGCGACCAGGCGGCGAAAACCAAAACCATCGTCCTCCTCGACAAGATGTTCTCGGCCATCCAGGATACCGGGACTTTCGCCAAGGCGAAGGCACAAGAACTCGGGATACCGGACCTGACGCTGACCACCATACGCCAGATGGCCGGGGAATTGAAAAAGAGGGACAACCTCACATTCGCCCTCATCTGGATCGAGGACAACGAGCGTGACAACATTGCCATCGAGGGCAGCGGCAACCCCACCCAACTCGTGGGCCTGCTCGCCCGTGGACTCCACATGGCGATTGAGTGGGCCGACAAGAACATTAAATTCCACAAGCCGAAGGAAGAGTGAAAACGAAAATGGCCCGACACACACATGTCGGGCCATTTTCGCTTAATTAGAAAGGCTAAAAGGATGAGTCAAACCCTTTCCGTTTCCAGAGCAAAGCGTCTGGCTCGCTGACCCGCCGCCATCAGGATGGCGGGTTTATTCTTCGATTTTGTTACAGGCCGACTCGGACGAGCGACCAGTTGACCACCGCACCCGAACCCGCCGTGACGGTGAAGGTCCAAGTGTTGGTGAGGGCCACAGCCGCGAGCGGCGTGGAAACCCACGGATTGACAGCCGTGTTGGAAGTCAACATGACGACGTAGTTCGTGATTGCCTCGCTCTGGGCGGGGACTTCGATGACCCCGGTCGTGCCGGTGAGAGTCTGCGAGGCGGCGGCGACGATGTGAGAGCCGATCAACTTTTTGACAGACAGGCTCATGTGTTCAGAACCCTTCTGCTTTCCCGCGACAGATCCCGCACCGCTCACGCCAGTAACGCTAGTAGCACCCATGTATTTTCTCCTTAAATCTAGTGAACCGCAATGTTCAAGTGTAGGTATCCTTCATGACTTTTTCTTTCCATCTGTGCGAACGATATTCGGAAATAATGTTGCGAAAATTCTACATACCCGCAGGAGGGAGAATATGACATACCAATTGGGGCCGGACTTGAAGCAGAACCAGAGGCAGGCTTTATACGGCACGATCCTGGGCGGCTCGTCGATCATACGACCGGAGCGTGGCAAGAATTGCTACCTGGCGATGCGGGACCGCGACCGCGACTGGCTGATGTACAAGACGGAAGAGTTGTCTGATTTTTTCAAGATGGACGCGACCGTCGTGAAGAGGGATAAGAACACGTTCAGGTGTTACTCCATCGCCTACCCCGTTTTCAACGACTTGTACAAGACGTTCTACAAGGCGGGCAAGAAAGTGGTGACGAAGGACACCCTGGAAATTCTCAACGACCTGGCGTGGATGATATGGTTCGTGGATGCCGGGAGGAAGAGTAAGCGGAAGGCGTACCTTCGGACGCACAAATTCGGCGAGGACGGCACGAAGGTGATATGCGACTACTTCAACTCGCTTGACTGCGATTGTGCGACCCACCTGTGCAGGGGGCGGCACGAGATCGTGTTCAGCAACAAAGGTGCCCACGAGTTCATCCAGACGATTGTACACCGGATGCCGAAATTCATCGTGGATCGGTACGACTAGGCCATTCCATTTCGTATTGCCAGCCGTCGCCACACACCGTGGCGGCGGCGACACGACTGCTCGTGATGATCCCGTTCGGGGGGTCGGCTATTTCCATGTGCATGTCGTAACCTATCCAATTCATTTTCAGCATCGAACCGCCCCATGTGCATCCGTGGAAGGTGCGTTCGACCTCCTCCGGGAAGTGCGTCCCGCCTTTTATCTTTACGATTCCGCACCCCAATAGCGTTATTTGATAGGTGTTGTTGGCCGTCTGGACGATGACGCGGGTGCCCGGACTCAGTTTGCCCAGGTCGATGCCGCTCAGATCGACTTGCTCCTGGTTCCGCTTCGCCCACCATTCCACATTCGATTCCATAAAAGCCCCCTTCACTAATTCTACCAAAAGGGGCAAAAAAAGAAGCCCGGATATCCGGGCTTCCGCACTCATTTATCGGATGTTCAGTCTGAATCCGGGGAGCCGCAGGTTGAAACCAGCCGGATAGTTCCGGTCGTAGTAGTCGGGCCGACCCGAAATGCGGTCTTGCGAGCCGATCTCGTATCCACGGCGATATTCCCTGCTGAAGAGGCGGGGCGGCAGGCTGTTCCAGCCGTCGTTGTAGCCAGCCCAGAAGTGCTGGTTCCTGTGGTATTCCGGGTAGACCTGCCCAGGAACTACCACGACGCCAGGGGCGACTGGTGCCGGGGCACATGCCGCCTCGTGTTCGTGGCGACGGTGGTCCGATTTCTTGTCGAGAAGCCATTTTCCGGTCACTACAATCGCCAGGAAGGCGATCAAGCCGACCACGATGATCCCTATCGTATTGTCCCTCATGTTACCTCCGTTGTTGGACATAGATATATTTATACATTCGGCCTCGTTTTTGCAAGTCTTCGGAGCCGAAAGCCTCTACATCGTAGATGCTGGCAGGCAAAGCGACCGAGCGGAGCGAGGGAGACTGCCTGCCAGCCCTTTAGGGTAGGGGATGAAGGCGATGCACTAAAGATCGCCTCCCTCTTGAAGCAGAGTAACGCTTGGTCGAATCGGACGAAAGCACCGCAAAAGATTTCCTGAAAATTACCTCAGAAATCTGATACAGCTACTCTACATAAGTTCGTGGGAGTAAATTACACATATAGGTTTCGGTTAAGACCAACCGCTGAACAGCAAATACTGCTCGCCAAACACTTTGGTTGCAGCCGCTATCTGTACAACTACTTCCTCGCACGACGCAAACAAGAATACCTCACAACTGGCAGGAGCAATAACTTCGTCCGTGACTGCAAGGAACTGACTGAGTTGAAGAAAACAGTCACTTGGCTCAAAGAAGTGAACAGCCAGTCTTTGCAGCACGCCATCAAGAACCTCGATGCTGCCTATGGTAACTTCTTTGAGAAACGAGCCAAGTTCCCGACATTTAAGAACAAGAACAAAAAACAGAGTTTTCGCATACCTCAGAACGTAAGGTTGGTAGACGGCAACCTCGTCATCCCGAAATTCTTGGAAGGCATCGAGTGCGTCGTTCATCGTGAAGTCAAAGAGGAAATCTCGTACTGTACAATCACCAAGAACAAGAGTGGACAATATCACTGCACGCTACTGGTCGAGAAAGAGATCAAACACCACAAGCCAATTGAGAAGGAAGTCGGCGTTGATCTTGGCATTAAGACGTTGATCGTAGACAGTGATAATCAGCAGTACGCCAACATCAAGCCGTACCGGACGTTGAAAGCTAAGTTGAAGCGGGTGCAAAGGAAGTTCAGTAACCGTAAGGAGAAGACGACCGATAAGAAGTCCAAGCGGATTGAGAAACTTCGTGTGAAGTTGGCGAGAGTACACCAGAGGATCAAGGACGTTAGGCAGAACCATCTGCACCAGACGACCAAGAAACTGATTGACGAAAACCAAGTCATCTATCTGGAAACTCTTGCCGTCAAGAACATGATGAAGAACCATTGCCTTGCAGGAGCGATTGCCGACTGTTCGTGGTTTGAATTAACCCGACAGTTGGAGTACAAGGCGGCTTGGTATGGAAGAACTGTCGTGAAGATTGACAGGTTCTTCCCAAGCAGCAAGACTTGTAGTAATTGTTTCTTCATCAAGCAGGACATGAAGCTGAGTGATCGGGAGTGGGTTTGCCCTGAGTGTGGGGTGAAGCATGACCGAGATCACAATGCAGCGAGGATGATCTTGCTGCAAGGTAGGAAAACTACGGGTGCAACGCCCGAAAGTAAAGCTCGCAGACTCAGAAGCAAACCGACTGAACTTTCAGTCGGCTGAGGATGAAGCGAGAAGCCCCGCCCCTTCAGGGGCGTGGGTAGTTGACAATGTACGGGAGAGAAGATATGACAATCAACATGGGCGGCATGGGCATGGGGACGCTTGGATCGGCCCCCCTCATTTTCAAAAGTAGAAAACACCGCTGGATGATGGAGATCCTGGACCCCGACACGGGCAATATACTCGTGCCCAAGGTTTTCGTCAAAGTCGCGGCCCGCCCCCAAATCGATGTCCAAGAGACGGAAATAAACTTCCTCGACAAACAATTCATCCCCGGCAAGATGTCTTCGCAATCGGTGACTTTCACCTATATCGACATGGAACAGAATGACGCCGCCCACTTTTTCACTCGTCATGCCGCCGCCTATTGGGTGAAGCCGTCTATGCCGGTCGTCAAGTCTACATACGTCTTGGAACTGTTGGACGGGTGCGGCACGTCCATGGAGAAGTGGGAGTTGTTCGGCGGATTCATGACCAGCATCAAGTACGGCGAACTCGATTGCACGGCGACGGCGAATGTGGACATGGAGGTCGAGGTCCGTTACGACAAGGTCCAGTACACCGCTTTCGCCCAGCCGGAAATGTCGTTCAAATCGCCCGACGAGTTCGTCATGCCGGAAGAGTGGAAGATCCACACCCCCGTCGAAGATGTCAAGGGATCTTCTTCGCCTGGGCAAGATATTCTCGATCAGTTCCTTCGCCGGACTGTTTCCAAATGACGATGCCGTACTTCTCGTACACGGCCCCGTCCGCGTCCTTGTCATGCCAACGCTTCTCGAACTCCTTGTACGGCAGGAAACCCCTGGTCCCCTTCATGGAGGGGTCTTCGAAATAGATGTGCTTCTCGTCGTACCCGACCGCCCCGAGGTAGTGGCCGCTCCCGTCCTCGTGGTAGTCGTCGTCGTCCCCGTAGGCTTGGATGGGGCATATGATCGGCCTGCCCATGTCCAGGAATGATTTGAGGTCTTCGATCGACATCCCGGATTTAGACTTGGCGTTCAGTCCGAATCGGCCAGCACAGCGGATCATGTCGGCGGGCCGGGTTCCGCCCGACTCGGTGGTCTTGCAAGCCTTGATGAAGTCGGCCTGCTTTTCGGGTCCGACCTCGAAGTGTTCGCACACGGCACGGAAGATCGCCGCCCCGCAGTCGTAGTCGTCGCCCTGACGAACGCTGGGCAAGTCTACCTTGATGTGGGAGCCTTTTTCGCTCTCGAATTCTTCCAGCCACGTCCTGAAGCTAATCATGTAGTTATTTAGGACGCCGACCCTATTTCTTCTTTTGTTGTTTGGCGGCGGTCGTCGGGGCCGCTGGCGTGACGGGCACCGCCGCCCCGGCTCCCCCGGCTCCCTTGTAGCCTCCCGGCCCTCCCGCCACGCCGAACGGCTGGACGGAGGAGGGGCCACGCACGGCGGGGTTCTTCACCTTACTGCCGCCCTCCTGGGCCTTGTCGTCGGCGACCATGCCGCCTTCGACGAATCGCAAGTAGTCTTTGAAATTCATCATGCCGTATGTAGACGGCATGCGAAGAAAGCCCGGCACAATTGTGCCGGGCTTCTCGAAAGTGTTCAATCCTTGGGGCCGACCCACTCGTAGAACCCACGGGTGGGGCGGTCCACGAGTTTCTTCCCCACCATCCGGGACAGTTCCACGGACGGGTTGGTGTTGTTCCCGTGGTCCACGAGGAATTGGGTCAGTTGCTCCGTGTTGACCGGCTTCCTGCTCTTCTTCAGACAGGCGGCGATCAGATCGCCGGTCGAATTGCCGTCGCCGTAGTTCGTCCTGGACCGACTCCCCTGTCCCGAACTCGCTTGGTTCGACCGACCCTGTTGGGTGTTACCCCCGTTATTCGGCGGGCGACCCGGTTTCCGTTTCTGCGGCTCCAGGGAGCCGGTGATCTCGCCGACGAGGCCGGTGAACTTCTTGCGGAGCGTCGTCCGCAACTCTTCGATCTGCTCTTGATGGGTCTTGATCTCGTTCTCGTTGAATTCGATCTGCCCCTCGTGCCAAGTGATCTTGTCCTGGAACTTCTGGCAGGCATTGGTGAGGGCCGTGACCTCTTCCGACTCGTCGCCATCCTCTTCCGGGAGTTCTTCCGCCTTCTCGCCGACAGTCGCCTTGGTGCCGTGGCGACTGTCGTTTTGGCGGGCCTGCTCCAGTTCCTCCCGGTCCCGTTCGTCCGGCTCTTCGTCCGACCTGGTCTTGGTGGTGGCCGTCTGCGTACCCTTGTTCGACATCTGTATTCCTCCGCTGTGTGTCCGAAAAATGCCTGTCGGCGACAACGAACTACATCCTACTCCGATTCCGGGCGGTTCGTCAAGTAGATTCTGAGAATTTACAACCAGACTAGAAGGCGGGCGATTCCCACGGGTCGTCGATGGATCGGTACTTCTTCACCTTGATGGGCGGGGCGATGGTCGAGGGGAGCCAGTCGTCGGGGTTCAGGACCACCGGGGTTTGAGTCAAGGGGACGAAGGGGCAAAAAAATTGTCCCGACTCCATGTATGAGTCCCCCTTGTAGCCCATTAGTGCTTTGTTCGAGTTCATGAGTAATTGTAAGTCGGACGCATGAAAAAACCCGACTACTACAGCAGTAGTCGGGTTTTTTGTCACTTCGTCTTGTACTGCGTGCGGCGGTACTCTTTCCAGCACCGCTGGTATCGCCTCCACAGTTCGTCCCTGTAGTCCGGCAGGTTGTTGCGGGAGAGGCGATTCCACCCCTCCTGGTTTGCTTTTCGCTCCTGGGTGGTCCCAGGGTGGCGTCTGGACATCTTATTCATGTGGCTCCTTCGGTGTTAGTTCACCTAACGGAAGCCACTCCTGAAGTTCTGGTTCATGTCTTATCTATCATTTGAATTCTAGGATGTGACGCCACAAGTCGTCCTGATTCGGTATGGCCGATCAGGTCCATAAGTGTCTCGATTTGCAAAGGAGTTCACGTCGCCGTCGGCCCAGGGGTACAACCAGTTGATGTCGCACTCCGTGGAGCCGGGTCGCCTGTATTTCTTGGACCCGTCTTCTTGGTAGATGGGGTACGGCGGCTCCTCGTCCGACTCGAACTTCACATTATACTTCTTGCGGACCTCGTCGATGTCGATTTTCTTTAGTTTATCGTACTCTTCGCCCCATTCGCTGATCTCTTGCTCGGTGATCGCGTCGGTGAGGATCGGACATTTGAAGCCGGGGCCGTTGCACCCCAACATCTCCCTCCAGGAGATGCACTGTTCGCTCTTGTCGAAATCTTCCGGCTCGGTCTTGGGCGGGCCGAAATAGACCTCTTTCCAGTCGGCGATTTCTTCTTCCGTGATCTCCGTCGTCCTGAATTTGCCCAGCAGTCGCATCTGGATTTCTACGTCTTGTAAGAATTCCGTAGTCGTCGTGACCGTTCCGATTCCCTCCCATTCGATCTTTTCTATTGTCATGGCTTTCTCCTTATTGTAAAAGAGCTATTACTTTACAATAAGGGCTGGTACAATGGTCTAAACTAATTAAACTACATTTTTGTGAGTATTTTGTTCAAGCAGCCTTCCGATAAGAAGAAGCCGCCCCCGAACTCGTATTCGACGCCCTCGTGGATCTTGACTACCGTTAGGGTGATGTTCACGCCCATGCCGTCTGGGATCGTGACCTCGTCGCCCACCCGAAACTGCGGCCTCTTCATGAGCCTAATCCTTTTTGTACTTGCCGATGCCCGTCTTTTCCTTGACTACCCGCTGGACCTCCATCGCGATCTCTTCGATGCTCTTGCCCATGTCCAGCTTGTGGTAGCTGGGAACCTTGGGCAAGACCTTGCGATAGCCCTTGTCCACCAGATTCTCGTATTTAATGTAGCTGTCTTCCATGTTGTCGGCAAGGTTCAAATCCATGCCGACCCCGTAGTAGCTCAGGTCTTTCTCCTTGACCAGCCTGTGGAACGCACGGTGGATCGGCAGGACGCAGTGGAACAGGATGTCCGGCTGGCGGATGTCCGAGTATATCTTCTCCAAGATGGTCGCGTCGATGCCCCTGGCCGAGTCGCGGGCCATGCTGGTGTAGATGTATCGGTCGGAGACTACGATTTTGTTGGCGTTCAGGGCCGGGACGATGTCGTTCTCGTACCTCACCACCATGTCCGCCGCGTGGAGGAGGCAATACAGGACCGGCGAAAGCATGTGCTTCTCTTTGGCTTTTTTGATCGGCTTCTTCAGCAGGCCCGAGGAGTTCCATTTGGTTTCCTCGACTTCGTATTTACTGTCCTTCAGGTAACGCATCAATTTGGCGACCTGCGTGGTGTTATGTACGACGGTGAAATCGCCGAGTAGGAACAGGTGATTGCCTGTAATCGTGAACCCGTAGTATTCATCCACGCCGATTGGCTCTACCTTGATTCCGACCTTCAAAACGTCCTTGTTGATTAGCCTTCTGGTGGCTTGTTTGTGTGGTATTTTTGTCGGTATCAAATGGCAATTTCCGCTGATCGTCACTCGATGGTAAACACCCCAGGTGCCGTTCTGGCTCTTCTTCCGACATTGTTTGATGTACGCCGCCAATCCCAACGACCTTGCTAGATATGTTACGTCTTCTGCTAGTCGAAGAATTTTGTTCGTGAATATCATGCAGCCATGACTGCATTCCCCGTCGGTGTCGATTAGCCCGGCCAACATTTGCAGCCTAGTGTAGCGGTCATTCGTCTTATAGTCCGAGGGGATGTGCTTGTTGTTTATCAGAGAATAATGTCGCAAGTCATTCAACAAATTGTTGCCATTTTTCTTTCCGGCTATCCCGCAATGCAGGCAGTAAGTAGATACATTCGCTCCCTTCTTCGTCCTCTTGGAAATGAAAAGATTACGCCCGGCTGCTTCCTGGTATACGACATCGATTATTTCTTTGTTGATGTTGGTTATATTCGGTTTGCAACTCGTCCCGTCGCCGAGCCAAA
>JAYVUD010000003.1:0-5049 GCA_043788335.1 Chloracidobacterium sp.
GCCGGATGCATCATATTTTCGCACAGCGTCTGCCGCAACATAGGCGTTTCCAGACGCATCGACGGCGAGTTTGCTCCTCAGCTGCAAAGTCCCGAAATATCTGGCCCAAATGACATTCCCGTCGACATCGTATTTCCTCAGGAAAGTGGTGCCTGTACCGAAAACTGCAGGATCCGAGTAAGGCGAACCACGACCTGTAACGAGTACATTTCCATTCGCATCTGCCTCAACGTCGTCAATAGATCCCGCAATGCTATTGCGAGTCCAGACGACGTTGCCGTCAACATCGTATTTACGCAAAAAGTCCGTATATGCAGCGGAGTCAGTTCTGCCGTAGCCTCCAATAAAAACATTTCCCGATGAGTCAACCCCAACACTCGGCGGGAAATCAATTGATGTTTGTATCTGCCTGGTCCAGACAATATTGCCTGATGCGTCGTATTTCCGAACAAAAACGTCAGCCCCACCGGAGCCGGTTTGTCCGGGGAGGGATCCAAACGTAAGCCCGGCAACATACACATTTCCAAGTGTGTCCGCAGCGATCGCATACGCTCGATCAATCGCACTTGTGCCAAACTGCCTTGTCCAAATAATACTGCCCGCGGAGTCGTATTTGCGGACAAATGTGTCAGATTGACCTAAGTTTGTTTGACCCGTTAAAGTACCGTTGGTCCATCCTCCAACGTAAACGTAACCGGACGGACCAGTGGCTACGCCAGCCGGGAAAACATTGGTTTCGAATTGTCCAGTCCAGAGCGTGTTTCCGTCGGGATCGTGCTTGCGAACAAATCCCGCAGAACTATTCACTCCCATTGAACCTGTAATATAGCTATTGCGAGTCGAGTCAACGGCGACGCCAACCGCTGTTGTCCCGTCTATCTGATGTGCCCACGAGTAATCCGGCGACAAATCGCTAACTGTGATAGCCGCAAGATCTGGAACCCCAATGATACTTTGAAGCGCGTTATTGACTCGTATTCGCGGTTTCACAACGCCATTTCGGGTGTCGGTGACCGATACGCCGGTAGTTGTTAGGGCGTCAAGTATGGCGGTGACACTTGCGGTTGGGGATCGCTGCTTTAGGACCGCCCATGCTCCGGCAACGTGTGGTGTCGCCATTGACGTGCCCTGAAGATTTCCAAAAGTGTTGCCCGGTAGCGACGAGTTGATCAGCTGTCCCGGAGCCAATACGCTCACGAGAGGAGAGCTATTTGAGAATGACGATACAACGTCAACTGTGGCCCCTCCGCTACCGTCGCCAGTGGACCCTACAGCTACGCCTGTCGAAATGCAAGCCGGTGCCGAGATCGCATTAGTAAAGCCGTTGTTGCCGGCCGCGACTACGGTCGCGATCCTCACCGACCGCAGATTATCGATCGCTGCCTTCATAGGCGCATTTGTAGAATCGCAGCTTGACGTGAACTGTCCGCTGCCAAGACTCATATTCACCGACGCTATATTCATGCTCGACGAGAGCGTGAGAACCCGCTCCATCGCGAGGATCTGGTCTGATGTAAATGAAAGTGCACAAGGGGCCGTCGCGGTACCGCACGATGCCGCATCGTTAAAACGCGTGAATACTTGCATCGCAATTAGGTTTGCGCCTTTCGCCACGCCGCTGAAACTCGCGTTCGTTCCCGCGGCGATTCCGGCGACATGGGTTCCGTGAAAGCACCCTGAAATACCGGAACTGCAGTTCGCGCCAGAACCGGTCGACGATGACGATGATACGCCGCCCGGGCAAACACTTGCCGTCGTCGCACTGTTTGTCGAGTAACATGCCTCAGAAACGACCTTTCCGGTCAAAAAGGAGTGCGTACTTTCAACGCCCGTATCGAGGATCGCGACCGCCCAACCCGCTCCCGTATAACCGCTTGCCCATGCCTGCGGGCCTCCGATAAGGGGCACGCTTTCCGCAAGTGTCGGTTCACGGACATAGTCCTCAAATACGCCTGATACGCTCGGGTCACCAATGATCCGTTCGAGGGCTTCTTTATCCGCTTCAACAGCAAAATAAGCGATTGAATCAAATCGCTTGACCCTGGTAATCTGGACATCGCCGAGTCGAGACAGCACATCTTCACGTGTCCGGGCGATCGCATCTCGCTGAAGTTGTTTATTCTCCATCGAAAGCCCGCCTTCGGGCAGTGTTGCCACTTTAAGGCCGACGATCAGGCTCACCCTCCCTTTTGTGAGGACGGCCTCCCGCAAACGGTCGATCGTCTCGCCGCCTGTCGCCGACTGCTCGGACTCGGTTAACGGATTTAGAACTTCGGTCTCAGCATAGGCCTTGAAGAAACTGCTACCGGCGATGACGATCAGGACCAGAATTGCGGCCGCGAAAGGTACCCATAGACCGGATAGGACGCGACAGCCCATCCTCGAAAACTGTGGCTTAGCAAATTTTGACTTAGTTGGGTTAGCTATCTTCATAATCACTCCCTGTTCGGGCACCTCAAGCCCGGTCTCGGCATTTCTCCTAGGCCTAGCAGTTTGAAACCACGTGTGACGATCCGTGGCTTTCGCTACTCCGGTTCCTATAGGTTACAAAATCGGAATTACGTTTCGACTGAACAATGCCGGTTCGGGGGACACTCCGTGAGTGCGTCAGTACACTAACACGTTCTCCGTCGGTCGGTCGCCGTTCGAGCCGAACTGGACGGCGTTGAAGCCCGCGGTTCTCGGCAGCATGTACCAGTAGCCTTAGGTCGGGCGGAAAACGGTGAGGTCGACCTTGCCGTCACCTTATTAGTCTGCGGGCTCCAGCACGCCACCGATGCCCATCCAACGAGATTCGTAAGTGGCGGTATCGTCCCGACCGAACTATTCATGTTGCCTTGAAACTGATAGTCCGCCTTTAGCGTCTGAGCTTCTAAATGAAGGTGTTGACCGAAAAAGATGAACAAAATGAACATCAAATGGGGAACGTAGTTTTTCATAATTTTGATTTACTCCCCACGCAATGGTCGCGTCGTGGCAAAAGTCCTGTGCTGCAAAGTGATAGAGGAAGTCTAAGCACTACGGATCCAACAAGTAATTAAAAACCTGCTAAATCGTGGCTAAATTTGGGAATTAAATATAAGATATTGGCTAATGGAAACCCGATTCGGCGCAAACGAGGTCAATCCGTCGCGATTTTATCGATTTGGCGAATTTGAGCTTGATTCCCTAGAGGAAACCCTTCGGAACGAGGCTACGAAACTGGATATCAATCACCGGATGTTTCAGGTTCTGCTACTTTTGGTCGAACGCAAGGGAGAGGTAGTCAGCAAGGAAGAATTCTTTGAAAAGGTCTGGGTCGGGAGTTTTGTCGAGGACAACAATCTCACTGTTACCATCACGGCACTCAGAAAGATACTGGGAGATAGTGCTAAAGACGCCCGATACATCGAGAACCTGCCGCGAAAAGGATATCGTTTCATTGCCTCGGTCGAGGCCATTCACGAAAATTCAAAGACGAAACCGGCCGAACCGGCGGGTCACGAGGAGCGTGAAATCGGAGACCCGGGAGGTGCCCGTGTTATAAGCAGACGCAGCCTGCGTATGGGCGCGGTTATGGCGGTGATCGCAGTGGTGTCCGTGATAGTTGTCATGGGTTCGCGCGGCATTTGGCCTTTCGCCTCGCACTCGGCCCGGAATCCGGCAGCAGCAAACGTTAGGTCGATCGCGATTTTACCGTTTGAGGTCGGGGACGCTGATACGGATTACCTCGCCGATGGTCTCACCGACGGCATTATCGGCAGCCTGTCGAGACTCCCGAACTTACGCGTCATCGATCGTAATTCGGCGTTTCATTACAAGAACAAACCTCTGGATGCTGCAAGAGCGGGCCGTGAATTGAATGTGCGGGCCGTCGTCAGCGGACAGGTCGAACGGCAGGGCGACATCGTCGTGGTCAATGTCGCGGTGATCGATGCTGTAAGCAACTCTCAGACCTGGCATCAGCAATTCAAACGGCCCGCCGGAGATCTGTTAGCGATCCAGCAGGATATTGCGGAGGCGATCGCCAAGAATGTACTGTCGGGGTCCGGCGAGATGGAGAGGCCCCGGATGGCAAAACGCCCCACAAATGACCCGGAGGCGTACGATCTTTATCTCAAAGGGCGCTATTACTGGAACAAGCGAGCCAACGCCGATATCTTAAGATCGGTCGAAATGTTTCGGGCCGCGATCGACCTGGATCCGACATTTGCAATGGCCTATATCGGCCTGGCGAATGCCTATACGCTCGGGAGCTTTACAGGTCGCGGCATAAGTAACGATGAAAGGATCGCGTTGTCACGCGGGGCAGTTCGTCGGGCTCTTGAGATCGATGACACCATCGGCGAGGCGTATGCATCCGTTGCGATAAACGAATGTTACTATGACTGGAATTTTGCCGGTGCCGAAAGAGATTACCGCAAGGCGGTCGAGCTTAGCCCGAACGACGCCACAGCCCATCATTGGTACGCCGAATTTTTGTCAATGCAGGGCCGATTTGACGAGAGCTATGCGGAATATGAAAAGGCACTTTCGCTCGACCCGCTGTCATTGCCGATCAGGACCGACATGGCGTTTAGCCGATATTATGCCCGAGACTACGATAAGGCGATCGAACTTCTAAACCTCGCCCGTCAGATCGATCCTGAATATCGTCTTACCTACAATTTCCTAATGTTTACATACCGCGAAAAGGGGTTGTTTTTAGATGCTGCGAATGTATATGAGCAGGAAGTAAACGCACAATACGGCCCAAATGAACGTTCCGGCAAGATATACAACATCATCATGAGACACGTAGCGGAACAGCAAAATGCTGGACCAAATTTGACCGCGGAACGATATTGGCGTGTCGAGCTCAAATATGCGGACGATCCCGGACCGTTTTACAAAGCGGTCGCTTACTCTAAACTCGGCGAGACCGACAGGGCATTCGAATATTTGGAGAAGGCGTACAACGCGCGTTACTCAGGCCTGGTCTGGCTTAAGGTCACACCGGAGTTTGACGGGGTTCGCTCAGATCCGCGATATCAGGACCTGTTACGAAGAGTCGGATTATCCAAATAGCAT
>JAYVUD010000004.1:0-13952 GCA_043788335.1 Chloracidobacterium sp.
CTTTGTCCCGCCCGCCCGCCCGGGCGTCAATGCCGGTATCGAGATCACTCTGCTCGCGACCTCAAATTCCGACCAGATCCACTCCGTCGACGACGTCGGCACCCGAGGCGAACTAAAAACGATCCTCGAAACCCTAGAACCCTTCAACAGCTTGTAGCCCCAACAATTAAACCCAGCCCCACCGTCCCGGCCACGTAAATCACCCGTGGGCCCACGGCTTCTCCAAAATTCTACTTCTTACTTTTTACTTCATACTTTTTACTTCTAACTTTTAACTTTTAACTTTTTACCTTTTACTTCGCATGCCTCCTCCACTTTTCTGATCACGATCCCGCTGCTTTCGCGCGTGTATTGATGGAGCGAGCCTTGTCTGTTGCGTTTGTACCAGACCTTTGGTTCGCCGCGTTCGGTTTCCGATTCGATAAAGATCTCTTTGCCATAGCCGTCCAACGCTCGTTTCAGGTTGACGGGTCCGGGCGGCGATTCGGACGGCAAGTCAGCGTCTTCCAACGGCACATTGTTCTCACCCCAGTCGGGCACTGACCCCTCGGGCGGGAGCTCGCCAAATTCCTCTTCGCCCGGGCGGTCTTCAAACTGCTTCATGAGCATCTCGGTAGCCTCCTCGTCCGTAATGTCGTATTTATCGCGAAGTGGTTCGTCCGTTTCGACAATCGGCGGCCCGGATCTTTGGATCTCGATCTGCCTCGATTCCTCGGCTCTCCGTTGGCGGAGCTCGTGAAACTCCTGAAACGCACGCCTCCCGCCCATTTTCTCACTATGGTCATCACTGTGTTCGCCGAAATATCGCTCGGGCGGCGGTGGCGGCCCCGGCGGGGCGGGCGGCGGTTCCCACATATGCAGCAGGCGGTGCGTCCGGGTCTTGGTCAGCTCGAGCTTTGCGGCAACCGCGCGGATCGTCATCCCCCTGTCCGACATCTCCTTAATTTGGTCGATCAGTGCCCAGTCCGGCCCCGTCCGTTCGCCGTTCAGATGCTGATCCTCGGTGCAAAAACCCATAAACCGAAACCCGAGAAAATTCTCGCCGAGCTTTGCCATGCGGTACGTCGGCAGATTGTCCTCGTCATACACGCTCTCCGTGCTCCGGTGCTTGATGTGCTTGATATACCTGACAGAGCGGTCTGACATGTTTTGCCCGATCGCAAATATGCTGTCCGCAAACCCCGCGATGACCCTCGCGTTCGGCAGATCCGCCCCCGCCAGAGGCCGCACCGCCCGTGTCCCCGGCGAATGTGCCAAAACCAGGATCGAAAGGCCGTATTTTCGCTGGACACGGCGCAGCTCGAGCATCGTCCCGATCGCGTCTCCGGCCCCGTTCGCCGTGCGCCGCAGCAGAGCCAGATCGTCGATGATCACGACACGGGCGTTTGATGCGCGAACAAGTTCGCCGATCTCCGCCGCGAGGCCCTCGCGAGCGATCGCTCCGGCGTCGATCTCGGCTCGCTTAAACCGGTCCGAAAAGCGATAGTGCCCGCTCAGACGACCCGTTTCACCGCTCTCCTGCCCCCGTGTGTACCGCATCTCAAACTGCTTTTCCGACATTTCGAGATCGATATATAGCACCTTTTGGGCCGCCGCCGCCGCGTCGAACGGTTCGACCGCCGTGCCGCGGGCGATCGCGTCGGCGATCTGCACACCCAAAACGCTCTTGCCGAGGCCCGTCCCGGCAAACATTATCGCCAGTTCGCCCTCCAGCCAAAATTCCCCGAACAACATCCTCGGTACCGGCTTTTCCCTCGCCGACCGCAGCCATTGGTTAGCCGTCTTTATCCGCGTCTTGCTCGCTGTCTCCGCCGTCTGTGTCATGATCTCTCCGCCTGTATCTGCCATATCACAATATCCGTTGACTCTTACGCCTGTATTGAATATCATAATATCAGTTGCGTGTATTGTAAAGCGTTTTATTGATGATACGCAACGAAAATCAGTCGATCTTTGAAAATTTCGATCCGGCGGCAAACGGGACACAAAAAATATTTTCGCGGGACAGCGGGACAAATAGGCATAAACTGCCTGTTTACAATAGTTTCCCTGTCCCGCGGGTTGTCCCGCGGCTTGTCCGGCCGGTTCGATAAAATTGTGTTGCTTTTGAGCTTGCGGAAAAGAAAAGGGCCCGCGAACATCGCTTCGGGGTACGAATAATAACCTTATTCGCTCCCGTTTAGCGTCATTCGCGGACCTGACCTATCTTGACCTCGACGTGAGGTTACTGCGTCTCGTGGGCATGTTGGACGCCACGCTCTTCGACCCGTTGGCGTTTGCGAAATGCACGCCACGTGCTAAATCCTTCGCGGGCGAGGCTCAGTATCGAGCGGCGATTCTGAAACAGCAGCTTGATCCACGCGGCTTTGCCCAACTGTGGGAAATAGATCCCGCGGAAAAACAGGCGTGCGACGAGATGGCTGACCCGGACGTCGATCGGCGACGAGCGGATCGAGTTGATCGCCTCATAGTTGCGTTCCGGGCTGTATGACCGCGACCAGGCAGCGTACGTCTCGGCCTTAGCGTCCTCGATCGTCATTTTCAGCGGATTATGAGCCATCACGAACGGCGCAAACTCGAGCCAGTGCTTCGGCCGGTGCAGACGGCCCGATTCCTGCAGACGCGTATAAAGCGGCGTCGACGGAAACGGCGTCAGTTGGCCGAAAACGGGCAGGCCCGGAGCCCAGCTTTCGATCTCATCGACCGTGCGGTCCGAGACACCGATGGTGTCATTGTCCATTCCGAAAATGAATGACGTGATCGCAAAGATGTTGCGGCGGGCGAGGCCCTCGAGCACGGCCTGGTAGTTTGCGGGTTTTGAGAACGTTTTATTGACGTCCGCCATATTGGCGGGGTCGATCGACTCCATCCCGATAAATATCCATTTGCCGCCGGCGTCGGCGATCAGGTCGACGAGTTCGTCGTCGGCCAATAGGTTAGCACTGATCTGGGCGACCCACGGCAACTGTGCCCCGGCCGCTATCATATCGCGAAGCAGCGATTTGAGACGCTTTTTATTGATCGCGAGATTGTCATCGATAAAGAATACGGCGACCTGGCCGCGTTCTCTTTTTGCCCGGGCCTTGAGCCTGAGCAGTTCTTCGATGACGCTCTCATTGGTGCGGAAACGGATCGAGTCGCCGAAAAATCCGGTGACCGTGCAAAATTCGCAACCGTACGGGCAACCGCGGCCGGTCTCGATCGGCACGACAAAGAACTTGCCCCAGCCCTCGCCGAATTTCGACATCGTCGACTGGAGAAACTTTGGCACGAGCGAAAATTGCTCGAGATCGAGCGTCTCCCACGGGATGTGCGGATATTCCTTGAGGCTCGGTTTGAAATCGTTGCCCTTTTCGTCGGTCTTTGGCTGGTAAATTTCCTTGAGGTTACCGTTTGCGGCGTCCTCGACGATGTCAGCCCAATAGTCGTCAGCCTCGCCGAGAGCGACCGCGTCGGCATGTTGCGGGCCACCATCTTTCCCGAGTGCCTCGTCGGCACACTCGGTGACATGCGGGCCGCCCATGACGACCTTGAAACCGGCTTCGCGTAGGGCGTCCGCGACCTTATAGGCACGAGCGACCATTCGGGTCATCGACCCGATACCGACGAGGCCGATGTTCTCGTCCTCGCAAAACTTGACCAGTTCGGGCCGGGTCATCGCTTTCGCGTTACCGTCGATCAGGATGACCTCGTGCCCCGCCGGTGTCAGCGACTGCAAGAGGAACATCCAGAGGTGCGGCATGAAATTGCGGGTTATCCCGTTATCCGGGTTATATAAAAGGATCTTCATGAAATCGACCTTCCTAGCTCAAACGGCACCGCAAACTTCGCGGGCGCGTGATATGTCGGGTATATGATTTGTAAAAACGGAAAATAGCAAAGATGCCTTATTTTGACACGACGATGATAAATTATCTATCTCAAAACTGCTTTTTTTATCAACGGCAGAAAAATACTGTCCGGCAAGAGACGTCTCAGCGTCAAGATCGCCCGCGCATTGACCGGATATCGCATCTTCCACGAATCGTCCGTCACCGCTCGGTATATCGTCTCGGCCACGACCGAGCTATCGGCCCCGGTCTCGCCGGCCTTCTGCATATTTGGCATTGCCCGGGCGACAAAATTGTCATAGGCGGTGAGGCCCTCTTTCTTGGTGATCGTCATCGAGCGTTCGTAAAAATCGGTCTTGATCGGGCCCGGTTCGATGATCTTGATCTTGATCCCAAACTGCTTTACCTCGTATTGCAGCGACTCGGAAAATCCCTCGACCGCCCACTTAGATGCGTGATAGATGCTGTAGAGCGGGAAGGTTATTCGTCCGCCCATCGAGGCAACGTTGACGATCGTGCCGCCCTTCTGCTCGCGAAAAATGGGCAGTATCTCGCGGCAGACATTCATCAGGCCGTACACGTTTGTCTGCATCTCGCGTTCGATCTCCTCGGGCGTCGCCGCCTCAAACGGGCCGACGACCGCGAAACCGGCGTTATTGACCACTGTGTCGATCCGGCCAAATTTTGCGATCACGGCCGCGATCGCCGTTTTGATCGAGTCGTTATCGGTGACGTCGAGCTTAAAACATTCGATGTCGGCGATCTGTTTGAGATCGACGGCGTTTTCGGGCGTCCGCATCGTCGCCGCCACTTTCCAGTTCTTTGTTTGAAAGAGCTTCGCCGTTTCGTTGCCAATACCGCTCGACGCCCCGGTGATGAGCACAACCTTATTCATATGAAAGAATCTACCACAAAATTGGTCGCCGCAGAGCACACCTACGTGTGTAGAACTTATGTATGCGTTATGCAGGCGGCCGAGCATAACGCTAAACAGCGGTTTTTGGTTACTTTCGAACCTCGGTGCCCTCTGTGGCCAATTCAACGCTATGGTAACATTCTAGTATGAGATTCCTCCACATCGCCGACGTGCATCTCGGGTGTACCAGATATCAGCTTGCCGAGAGCCCGCGTGATTTTTTTGACGCGTGGGTCGACGCCCTGCGACGGTACGCGGTCGGTGAAAAGGTCGATTTTGTGCTGATGTGCGGCGATTTTTTTCACAAACGGACCGTGCCGCCCGAGACGATGAATTACGCCGTCGAGGGCCTCAAAATGGTCAAGGACGCCGGCATCCCCGTCATCGCGATCGAGGGAAATCATGATCAGAAACACACGGACAGCGAGTTTAGCTGGCTCCGTTCGCTCGCAGCCTGGGACCTGCTCGTCCTGCTCGAACCGGTCACCGAGGACGGCAAAACGGCATTCTATCCGTGGAATGCGGACACGCGAACCGGCGGCTACATCGACATCGGGCAGGCACGCATTTTTGGGTCCGAGTGGTACGGCGCCTCCGGCAACTGGGCGATCCCGATGCTGACCGACGCGATCGGCGAAAACCGCCGCGACGGCGCGTTTCACATCCTGATGCTCCACACCGATGTCGAGGGTCATCAGACGCACCCGATCCCGGCACTATCGATGTCGGCGTTAAAGCAGCTAAGGGGCGTGACCGACTACGTCGGCCTCGGGCACACGCATAAACACTACGAGATCGACAATTGGGCATTCAATCCCGGTTCGATCGAGATCACTAACATCTCAGAGTTTCGCGAAACCCGGGGCGTATTTCTCGTCGATGTCGACGATGCTCATAATGTCACCGCCAAACATATCGAGGATTACCGTTACAGGCCGTTTCAGCAACTGCAGTTTAATGTATCCAATTACACCGACGCGGCCGACATCACATCGGACCTGTTGAAAAAGATCCAACTCGAAGCCCGAACGGCCGAGGACGGTCGGCCTCAGCCGATCATTGAGATATCGCTCCGCGGGCAACTGGGATTCCCCAATTCCCTACTAGAGCTGCAAAAGATCCGTCAGGAGGCACTGCGATTAACGGGTGCCTTGCATATTCGGATCAAAAATCATACGGTTCCGGCCGACTATCTCGAAACGGTCGAAACCGAGGACGACGCCGGTCGCGACATTCTCGAGCGCCGCGTCATCGCCGATCTTGTCATTCGCGACAGACGGTTTACGGCACGTTCCGACGACATCTCAGACGCCGTGATCGGTGCTAAACGTATGGCTCTCGGCGACGAGCCGGCCGAAAAGATCGCGGATTTTATCTCGATCAAACTGGGTTAGCTATTAGTTATTTATGTCAAAGAATCTCGAAAAACTTAAACAAGTAGAGAGCCTGCCGATCTTTCCTTTGCCGCTCGTGCTGATGCCGAACGAACTTGTGCCGCTCCACATCTTCGAAGATCGATATCAAAAGATGCTGGCCGATGTTGCCTCCGCCGGCGATATGTTCGGGATCGTTTATTTCGAACCGGTCGAGTCTTTCATCGATCGCCCCGTCGTCGGCTCGATCGGTTGCCTCGCGGAGGTCCGCGACCGCGATACGATGGCCGACGGCCGCTCAAATATCGTCGTGCTCGGCACCACTAGATTTCAGCTGTCGGAATACGCCGATACGGACGAACCGTACCTGGTCGCCGAGGTCGAGTTTTTTGAGGACGCCGAGGAAGACCCGAGCATCGTCGACCCTCTGGCGGACGAGGTATTCGCCGTATTTGAGCGGATCGCCAAGGCGGCATTCGCGATGAGCGGAAATCGCAGCCGGTTTCCTGAGATCACGCGGACCGACCCCGAGTCGTTCTCATTTCTGACGGCGTCCGCATTTAGCTTTGACAATGATTACAAAGCGGGCCTCATCGAAATGACCTCGACCGTCGAGCGGCTCGAAAAATTGCACACGGTAATGAAAAAAGCTGTCCGCCAGATGGAGGAGACGGCGGGCATACAAAAGGCCGCTCAAACGAACGGCCACAGTAAAAAGAAGCTCGATATTTGACGGCTATTCGAGCAGCGATCGCCGGAAAAAATCGATCAGACGCTGGTCGTAGGCCTCGGACTGCTCCATCGAGGCGTTGATGATGCTGAATCCGGAGGGGCTCAGGTCAAACTTACTTTCGATCTTGTTGTTTGCCGCGAAACATTTGGCAAATTTTGTCGTCGATTCCTGCAGCTGCGGCTCGTCGAACCCGGAAAGCAGCAAAATGTTGCGATTTTCTATCTGTTTTGCGACATCGCAGGCGGCTTCACGTTTGTAACAGCCATCGAAGTAGTAGATGTAGGTGCCAAATTTGGCAAGTTTAGAGGTAATACCGCTCGCGAACGGAAATCGGTGCATCATCACCTCGGTGACCAATTCATCCGAGCCACGCGGCACCGAATCGAGTGCGATGGCCTTGATCCCCTTGTCCATCGACGCAGTGGCCAGAGCGGAAAGCGAGCCGAGCTCGATGCCGTAAACGCCGATGTCCTTTCCGACAAGGTTGATCTGGTTGGAGTTTTTCAGGTTCTTGAGATACTCGACGGCAGACAGGGCGTCGCTGCCCTCGCACCCACCGAACGATGTGTTTTTGACCGTCGGATTGTCGCCGTGAGCCCGCAGATCGGGCATGAGGACCGTGAAATTGGTCGATTCGTTGAGCTTGACGCCGAGATTGAGCAGGTGCGATCGGTCGGCCCCGTACTTATGATAGAGAATCACGCCAGGTGAATTATCGGCTCCGCGGAGCAGCCACCCGCGGGAGATCGACCCGTCCCGGTTGGTCCACGTCTCGTCGGTCACCTGTGCACCACGCGAGCTGAGCTGGCCGTATTTCTCGGGTGTGACCAGATATCGGGCAGTTGGTGGTTCGGCCGCGCGGTATGTCAGCCAAACGGACGCACCGGCGATCGCCAGGACTATCAGCAGGACGGCCGGAAACACCAACTTCGAGAGAGTTTTCGCGAGTCTTGTAGTCTTAGCCATAAGCAGCAGCGGTTTAGAATATTCGATCGACCTTACGTCTGAGGGAGATGAAAGCGTTATAGAGATTGCTTTCGATATGGTATTTGAGATGTTAACATAAATGGCGGTAAATAAGGAAAATATTTTAATGCGAACCAGTTTGCGTCCAGCGTTTGTCGGAATTTTGGCATTGCTCGTGAGCCTCACGGCACTCGGGCAAACGGTCGTCCCGGTCGGCACGGCAGGCGGCACTAAATTTATGCCGCTCTCGGAGGTCAAGGAGGGAGCAAAGGCTGTCGCCCGGACAGTTTTTCGCGGAACTAAGTCCGAGGAGTTTAACGTCGAGATCCTCGGCGTCGTGCCCGGTTCTATCGGCCCACATCAGGATATGATCATCGGCCGCCTGAGCGGCGGCAATGCCGACCGTACATTCGTTTTTGCCGGTATGTCAGGCTCGCCGGTCTATATCGACGGCAAACTCATCGGTGCGCTTTCCTATAGTTTCCCGTTTTCCAAGGAACCGATCTGCGGCATTACGCCGATCGAGCAGATGGTATCGATCTTCGAACAGGTTTCGCCGCCCAAGGGTTCCGCCGCCGGCACCGTCGCCTATACGCAGGCCGAACTTCGTGCCGACACGTGGCGATCGGCCGACGCCCGCGGACAACAGATGCCGGGCGCCATCATTTCGGGCATGGCCGCCGACTCGCGTCTAATGGCAGTCGCCGGACAGACATTCGTACCCATTTCGACGCCGATGACGTTTTCGGGCGTGTCGCAGTCGACGCTCGACAAGTTTGCACCCGAACTCGCACGCGGCGGCATTCTACCCGTTGCTGCTGCCGGCGGCACTTCGGCGATGACAGATCTCAAACCCGCGAACGAAAGTACGTTGCTCGGCGGCGACTCGGTCGTCGTCAGCCTCGCTCGCGGCGATATCTCGATCTCGGCGGCCGGCACCGTGACATTGCGTGACGGGCAGAAAATATACGCATTCGGCCATCCGTATTTCAGTCTCGGCACCGCCGATCTGCCGATGTCCGAGTCGCACGTCGTCGTCGTCATCCCAAACATCAACAACTCGTTTAAGCTCGCCGTACCTGATGCCATGGTCGGTGCGATGACGCAGGACCGCGCGACCGGCATCTACGGTTCGTTAGGGCGTTCGCCGAAGTTGATCCCGGTCAAGATCGCGGTGACCACGAGCCGCGGACGTGCCGTCAATGTTAATTTCGAATCGGGAATAGACGAGTTTTTGACTCCGCTCATCGTCAATGTCGGCGTTCAGAATTCGCTCTCGTCCAACGAACGCGGTATCGGCGACAGCACGATCGAGGTAAGCGGCGAGATCACGGTCGCGGGCGAAAAGAGCATCCGGCTCGAACGGCGTTTCGCCGGCCCGCAAGCGGCGGCATTTGCCGCGGCCACCCCGGTGGTTCCGCTGGCGTTGCTGCTAAAAAGCAATTTTGACGGGCTCAATATCACCGGCGTCAACGTCAACGTCAAGGTTTCGGACGGTGCCAAAACCGCCACGCTCGACCGCCTGACCACCGACCGAACACAGGCGCACGCCGGCGAAACGCTCGCACTGACGGCATTTTACCGCACCGATTCCGGCCGGGTGATCACGCAAAATATCCCTGTCACGATCCCTAAGGACGCCGCACCGGGAGCGGTTTCGATCATCGTCGGCGACGGTAACGCACTTCAGGAGAGATCATCCGCGCAGCAGTTTGTACCCAAAACCGCCGCTGAACTGATCGCGACGATCAACAGCCTTAAACGCTCGGACCGTATGTACGCTTTTGCGACCAGGACCAGTGCCGGAGCGATCATCGGCTCAAGCGAGATGCCCAGTCTGCCGCCGTCATTCCTGGCGACCTTAAACAGCGATCGCTCGGCCGGCGGTTCGAAACCCACGGTCCAGACCGTTCTCATCGATCAGGAACTGCCGCCGCTCGAGTACCTCGTCACCGGTCAGCAGACGCTCGCGATCGAGATCGTCAGATAACGGACTCAGCGACCGAGAGGCAAATGTTTATATGGGTTTGGCGGCCTAGTATTTTCGAAACTTACGGTAATATCGGCCCGGACTGGGATCGATCGTATACCAATAGGCCCAGAGGATGAGCAGCACCTGAACGAACAACCGGATCCAGAGCACCGCGGAGGGTATCTCGGGATAGAGTTGATGATTTAAGGCCATATGGATATTGGCCGGTGAGACCGCGATCAATAGAGCGATCACACCCCAGGCAGCAAGCCTGAACGTCGCGGGCACAAGTAGCCCGATACCGAGAACGATCTCGGCCACGCCGCTAACCGCGACGAGCGTCTCATGCCACGGCAGATACGGCGGCATGATGTTCAGATAGAATGCAGGATTGATGAAATGATTAACTCCGGCGGCCACGTATAGCACTGCCATCAAGATCCGTGTAACTAGCTTGAATGTTTTCATCTATTTCAGCTTACACCATTTGACCGGGGTTATGCGTTCAAAGAAATATCTCAGTATGGAGCGAGAACCGCGACACCGGACGCGGCGGACGCTCGGCGGATATATGTTGACAATGCGGAAATTCCTGATACAGATCGCCGTGATGGTGTTGCTCGCAGCACCGGCACTAGCTCAAACTCCTGCCTCCGCCAAGGTCGAACTCGGTTCTGAGACCGCCAGGAACGGCTTCAAGAACGAGGACACGATACGGGACAAGTTCAACAATTGGAAAGCGGACGCGGACGCGAGGGCGTGGCTCGAGGCGATGAACTATCGCCTGGCGGACGTCGTCAGCGTTTCGGCGGTCAAACCGCACGGCGAGAAATCCGACGTCGACGTGACCGTCACGACACAGGCGGGTGTTAAGACCGAGGGCATTTCGATCAAACTCGTCAGCAGTGCCATCGGATTTAACCAGATCGACAAGCGCTGGCTCTCGCACTACGTCAAGATGTGGAACATGCCGGCCGACGTCGCAACGGCTCTGAAACTGTTTGTCGGCGAGACCCCGCCCGTGAAAGCCGGGCGTTCGCCGGACCGTATGTTCCTCGACGAACTCGAGGCGGCGGCACAAGCGGCGGTCATTGCGTTCTTTGCCAAAAATCGTACACGCATCCTCCACGACCTGTTCACCGGTGACGGCCCGCACGCCGCACGCTGGTTTATGGTCGCGTTGCGAGCGACCGACAAACCGCGTTGGATAATAAAACCCGATGCCGACGCCATCCGGTTTTTCGGCGACGGCCTGGTCGAACTCACCGCCCACGGCAACCTAAAGATCGGCCGCATCACTGTCCAACGCAAAGGCGGCGATGCCGGCCGCGACACGGCTAAAATGCTCCAGTTCAAGATCAACCCGGCATTGCTGTTTGACCTGAAATGAGGATGTTATCGAGTTTAGTTAGTACGTGAACCGCGTCATTATTGCCCGCGGCTCACCATTAGAAAAGTACATCGTGGGCGAACGTGTGGAGCTCAACTTCCGGCAATTAGAATAGGAAGATGGCTCCGCCGTAGATAACAAAGCCCGCTTGGGGCGTGTAATTGATGCGCAGTGAGGCACCGAAACGGTCGCTGCCCTGGCCCGCACGGGCGATCGACTGGCCGAGACTGACGGCTTTGCCGATGGCGGAGACATCATCACTGTGCAGCCCGTACCAGGCAAGCGGATTATTAGGGGCGGCGGCAATGTCGGCGGTCATACTGCCGAGGCCGTGGGCAGCCGAATTGAATACGGTCGACATCTCGGCCGGGAACGGCAGCAACGTCGCTCCGTAACTGAGGCTGAGGCCGGCGGCCGGGCGCGTGACGCTGGCGTTTGCCCCGAACGTGAACCCGCGAAATACGAGCCCCGCGCTCATATCGCCGCTGCCGGGGTTTACGCCAAGTGTCGACGAGAGCCGGCTGGTGCCGAACGATGCCTCGATATTGCCGCCATAATTATAGGCGACGCCGGAGACAAAGCTGCCGAAATTGTGCGAGATGTTGACGCGGCTCGTGTTGGCGTCGAGGGCTAGCACCCACAACTGCATCTGCAGTCTCGGCGGCAATACTGAAAATTTGATGTCGAATTCGTCTCCCATTGCTTGCTCCTTATGATATGTCGGGTTGAAAAAGCTCTAAGTGCGACTCGCCGGGGTCCGGATCACATGATACTTATGTCGCAATTTATAGACCTTTTCCCGCCGTTAGTCAATCGGGATTTCATCGTTCGGTTGATCCGTGTTAACGTGATCTCGTGATGAGATTTTCGCGCGAGCAGATCATAGGAGCGTTGATAGTGCTGGTCACGATCGCCGTCGTCGGCCTGCTCCGTATGTTCTAACGGATCGGTCAGAACCATAGGATCAGGTCGGGATAGAAAAAAAGGTCCCACAAAAATGCGGAACCTCCGATCTAATTATTTGCACGGATTAAGATATGTTCCGGACCGTCTATGCCGGAACGTTTGCCAATTCTTCGCGGCTCCAGAATCGGTGTTGAGCGATGGCCGCGATGAAGTCAGTTGTCACGTTATTGGCCGCGGTCACGATCCCGGCTGCGCTGGTGTCCACAAAGGTTTTTGCAAGCAGGTCGGAACCGTCGCCGGTTGCCGCGATCGGTTTGCAGTGTTTGTAGGCTTCGTTGACGAAGTGTATGGCTTCCGGCTGGTCGGCGAGACCCTTGCCGCCGGCGACAAAGACTGCATCATAAACGACCGAAGTTGCGAGGAAGAAAGCCTCGTCAACTTTGATCGCATGACCACCGGCGTCATTGATGAATCCAAGCTTTGGCGCAATAATTTTGGCTCTTGCTCCGGCTTTTAGGAGAGCGGTTTTCATTGACGAAAGTGCTTTCCCGTCAACTCCGTTTGCGGCAAGTATCGCGATGCAGCGGGTTTGGATCGTCCCTTTAATGTTGTTCGCCATACTCAGAGCCGGTGACGATTGGATCGACGATTTGACCTTGATAGGCTGGTAATCCTTAGGGTTGGCATCGGCAGGGAACGAGTGATTCATTATCGGGTCAGGTATGGGCACCGCGATGCCTAGATTGTCGGCGACCCGTTTTGCCAGCGTCTTATCGACCTGGGTCAGATTGCCGACCATTCTAACACGGATAGCTTCCGTCATGACTTTGCCAAGTTCAAAGCTGAACGCGTTAACGATGTGCGTCTTTTCGGCGTCGGACTGGCTGTTGTAGAAAAGCGTTGCCTGGCTGAAATGATCAAGGAAGCTCTTGCTGCGACCTCGTATCTTAACGGCATCTATTCGTTCCTCGTGCGAGTGAAAACCGCCGTCTGACATCATCGCCTGAAACGGGCATCCACCGCCGAGCGTGTTCGGTTCATACGCGGTCTTGCCCTTGTCGATCGTCATCCGCATATGCGCGTCGCGTTGATTGTTGTGAACGGGAGCGATGCTGCGATTTATGGGGATCTCGTGAAAATTTGGGCTGCCCAGTCGCGAAAGTTGTGTATCGGTGTATGAAAACAACCGGCCCTGAAGCAGTGGATCGTTTGTAAAATCGATGCCGGAGACAATATGCCCGGGATGGAAAGCAACCTGTTCCGTCTCGGCAAAGAAATTGTCCGGGTTGCGGTTGAGCGTCATCTTGCCGATGATCTTGACGGGGACGAGTTCCTCGGGGATGAGCTTTGTCGGGTCCAGCAGGTCGAATTCGAATTTATGCTCGTCTTCCTCCGCAACGATCTGAACACCCAATTCCCATTCCGGAAACGCACCGGCGTCGATTGCCTCGGACAGGTCTCGACGGTGGAAATCAGGGTCCTTTCCCGAGATCCGCGTGGCCTCGTCCCAGGCGACGGAGTGCATACCGAGAAGCGGCTTCCAGTGAAATTTAACAAAGCATGATTTCCCTTCTTCGTTGATGAACCGAAACGTGTGAACGCCGAAGCCTTCCATCATACGCAGCGAACGCGGGATCGCACGGTCAGACATCGCCCACATGAGCATATGCGTCGACTCGGTCATTAGCGAGGCAAAATCCCAAAACGTGTCGTGGGCTGACGCGGCCTGCGGGATCTCGTTGTGCGGTTCCGGCTTGACGGCGTGGACCAGATCGGGAAATTTGATCGCGTCCTGAATAAAGAAGACGGGGATATTGTTGCCGACTAGATCGTAATTGCCCTCATCTGTGTAAAATTTCACAGCAA
>JAYVUD010000005.1:0-25134 GCA_043788335.1 Chloracidobacterium sp.
AAAATACCGACAAGAATAAGAGAACCTTCGGCCCACCTTGGTCAAATATCGATCCTAACGATATGGCTTCATTGCGGTTTTCACAGGTTAACCATGCCAAATCTGGTGATTGGAAAATCTCAAAGGACTACGTGACGGATCCGAAATCAAACACGGTTTTGATCAATGTCCAGTTTGATACAGAGAATAAGGACCTCGAGTTGTATATATATTATGACCCGTCATTAGGAAACACGGGAATGCATGATTCCGCGTGGAACGAGGGGCAAACACTCTTGTCAAAGGATGGTGAATACTGCTCCGCGTTGTTAACAAGCAAAGAATTAAGCGAAATCTCTAACGGCTATTACCAAGTCAGCGATGGTTTAGACCAACTCAAAAAAAGAGGAAAGATCATTGACCAATATTCCAAGGCCGAAAATGGTAACGTGGTTCAAATCGCGAAAATTGGTTCAAGGGGGCGAAACCGAGGCATCTTCACCGTCGCAGTTGGCTTCGGGAATACAGCGAATGAGGCTGTCGAATCGGCGCGGACTTCATTGAAACGAGGTTTTGTTAATCCATTCAATGCCTACGTGCAAGGCTGGTCCGACTACGTCCAAACGCTCCCCAAGGTCGACCCCAAATACCAGGCGCAGTTCAATATGGCGGCGATGGTCCTCAAAGCGCAGGAGGACAAGACAGTCCGCGGGGCCAATGTTGCGAGTTTGACGATTCCCTGGGGCGGCGGGGCTAATGCCAATGAGGATATCGGCGGCGGCTATCACCTGGTTTGGGTTCGCGATCTGTATCAGGTCTTTACGGCGTATCTCGCTCTCGGCGATAGACCGGCGGCCGAGCGGGCGCTCGATTTTCTGTTCAATATTCAGCAAAAACCGGACGGTAGTTTTCCGCAAAACTCCTGGCTCGACGGCAAACGCGGCTGGGGCTCGCTGCAGATGGACGAGGTCGGCTACCCGCTGATCATGGCGTGGCAGCTTGGGCGTTTTGACAAACCGACGTTCGAGAATCACGTGAAAAAGGCGGCCGATTTCCTCGTCAAAAATGGCCCGACGACGCCGCAGGAACGCTGGGAAGAAAAGCCCGGTTACTCGCCCTCAACCATCGCCGCCGAGATCGCCGGATTAGTGTGTGCCGCGGAGATCGCCAAACGCAACGGGGACGAGGCGTCGGCAACCGTCTGGCTCGCTGCCGCCGACGACTGGGCACGCAACGTCGAACGCTGGACCGCGACCACCAACGGTAAATACGGCGACGGCAACTACTACCTGCGGATGACCAAAAACGGCAAACCCGACGCCGGCGAAAAGATGGAGTTGAGCAACAGCTCGGGCAGCTTTCCCGAAAATGAGATCGTCGACGCCGGCTTTCTCGAACTCGTTCGCCTCGGTATCAAACCGGCCGACGACCCGCTCATCGCCAAATCCGTCAAGGTCATCGACCAAACCATCAAGGTCGACACGCCCAACGGCCCCGCCTTTTACCGCTACAACCACGACGGCTACGGCGAAATGCCCGACGGCCGCCGCTGGAACTGGGACGGCAAATACACCGGCCAGGGCCGCCCGTGGCCGCTGCTGAGCGGCGAGCGGGGCGAGTATGAAATTGCGGAATGCGGAGTGAGGAGTGCGGAATCGAAGGCAGAAACACGACCTGTAGGGAGTGTGCCCGCCCCGCCGACCGAACAATGCCTCGCCAACGCAAAGAAGCGCCTTGACTCGATGCTCGGCTTCGCCAACGACAGCCTGATGATCCCCGAGCAGGTCTGGGACAAACGTGAGATCCCGGCTAACATCGACAAACAGTACATCCCCGAACTAAAATTCGGCGAAGGCACCGGCTCGGCCACACCGCTCGCCTGGTCGATGGCCCAATTCATCCGCCTCGCCACCAACCTAAAAGCCGGCAGCAATCTCGACACCCCACAGGTCGTCTACGACCGTTACAAGAACGGTATTCCGGGCCAGACCGCCGATTTTGGCGGCCAGGACGAGTTTGTTTTGCCGCCGGTCCCGACAGGGCAAGTTCTGAAGATAACGCGGAAAGCCGTTGCGGGATCGAAGATCGCGTACCTCCTCGGCGGTGAAAGACGCCTGACCGTCGCGGACCAAAAAGGCGAGTATGTCAGCGAGATCAAGGTTCCCGAAACGGACGTTCTGGCGGTCGGCGGCGTCCTGGCTTCGGACGGAAGTTCGGCATTTGAACGCATCACGCTGCTCAAACACCCGAAACAGCAGGAGTTTTCGCCCGCGTTGATCTCAAAAATAAATGCCGCGGCCCAAAGCCCGATCATCGACGGCGGCAAAGCCATCTTCTTATACCGCGGCGAAGCCAAAAATGTCGACCTCGCCGGAGACATGACAATCTGGAACCCGAACCGCATCACGCTGCAGGACATCGGCCCCGGGCTGAAGGCAGTCCAACTCGATCTTGCCCCGACAACCCGAGCCGAGTATAAGCTGGTCGTGGACGGCAAATGGACCCTCGATCCGCTCAACCCAAACAAATTTGATAATGGCGTAGGCGGCGAAAATTCGCTCTTCGCGATGCCTGGCTACATGCCGACGAAATGGGACAATTGGCAGGGAATGACCAAGGATGCAATCGAGATCGTCAGGGTCGCGAGTGCCGTTTATGGCCAAAAAGAGGTCAAAGTCTACGTCCCGCAGGGCCTGGAAAAACAACCTATGTCTGTTCTCTATCTGCAGGATGGCAGCGATTATTTGAAACGGGCCGAAGCGATAACGATACAGCGAAACCTCGTCGCCGCCGGCAAGCTCAAGCCGTTCATAATGGTATTTCTCGACCCCACGGACCGCGGAAAGGAATATTGGGCAAATGACGATTACGCTAAATATGTCGCGACCGAGGTCGTGCCGGCGATCGATAAGCAATTCAATACCCTCAAGACCCGCGACGGCCGGGCGATCATCGGTGCAAGTTTGGGCGGCGTGACGAGCGTCTGGGTCGGCCTGAAATATCCCGAGACGTTCGCCCGAATCGGTGGTCAATCGTCGTCATACTGGGTCGACAACCAGCGGACGGTACGAGAGCTTCAGAAGCTGAGTCCGGCCTTCCAGAAATTTACATTCTACTTCGACGACGGCACGCTCGAGGGTGCCGAAGACACTCGTCTGGTAAACGTCCTGTTCCGCGGCAAAGGCTACGACGTCACGTACGTCGAGGCTGAGGCCGGCCACAACTGGACCGCCTGGCGCGACCGCCTCGCCGACGCGTTTATCGCTCTGTGGAAGTAGGCTGCGTGGTTCGTCGGACTCATTTTGAACGCGGATCGTACGGAAAAAGCGGATAGGAGCGGATAAGAAAAAACTCTTAAGAATTGGTTTTCGAACATTGGTGTCCGAACGTTTTTCCACCTGATGCTTTTCTTTCTTTGCGTTCTTCGCGACTTTGCGTGAGATCTTTATGAAAACGAAGCTTCACGCAAAATCGCCAAGCTCGCAAAGAAAACCCGACGAAGACATAAAGCGAGGTCGATAAATGCCGTAATGACGACCGGGGGGGGCTTTGCCCCACTTTTTCCGGTTCGTCATTGCACAAACATCGGGATACCGGCGGTTTTCGATCCGCTTTTATCCGCCCGATCCGAGTTCAAGAACACATTATTCATGCTCAGATCGCGGTTGCACAAATAAAACATCTTTCATTCCATAGCACAATATGGTAATATCGAAGATGATGGTCGGATTGCGCCGCACGTCGACTGACATTGCCGACGCAGACGCATTTCGCCCCGTTCTTTGAAAATTTATCGGCCTCGATCGGGCGCGATTTTTTTAAAAACCGTGGGACAGTGGGACAAATGGGCTAAACCCAATATTTTCAATAGTTTCCCTGTCCCACAGCTTGTCCCAAGCTGTCCCGGCGTATTAAAGTTTATGAATATTTATTAAGAAGTAGGAATATTTCGGAAAGCTTCGCACCCGGTCCGGCTCAGACGCACAGGTCGGGACACGAAAACCCCGGACCTCTGCGATGCCGGGGCGGCATCGGCGCCAGATTGTGAACTGCTGTAGGTGAGAGGCATCCGACTTCGGAAGTTTCGATTTTCCTCGTGTTCGTCTACTCCATCTCGCTCTCGTCTATGTCAAAGTTTGCGTAGACCTTTTGGACATCGTCATTGTCGTCGAGGGCGTCGTAGAGCTTCATCATTTTGCGGGCGTCGTCGCCGGCGAGGGCGATGTAGTTTTGGGGGATCATCGAGATCTCCGCGGCCTGGGTCTCGACGCCGGCGGCTTTGAGGGCGTCGGTGACCGCCTCAAATGCGTCCGGGGCGGTGAATATCTCAAAAACGTCGCCTTCGTCCTGCAGATCGTCGGCACCGGCCTCGATGACGATGTCAAACAGTTCGTCCTCGCTCTTGCCGGCCTTTTCGACGACAAAATAGCCTTTTTTGTCGAACATCCATGCGACCGAACCGGCCTCGCCCATATTGCCGCCATTTTTGGAGAAAATATGGCGGATCTCGGCGACGATGCGGTTGCGGTTGTCGGTCATCGTCTCGACCAGCACGGCGACGCCGCCGATGCCGTAGCCTTCGTACGTGATCTCGTCGTAGGCAACGCCCTCGTCCTGGCCCGAACCTCGTTTGACGGCCCTATCGATCGTGTCGTTGGGCATATTCGCCGCCTTGGCATCCGTCACAGCTTTGCGGAGACGTGCGTTCGAATCAACGTCGCCGCTGCCGCCCGTTCGGGCTGCAACCGTGATCTCCTTGATCATTTTGGTAAAGATCTTGCCGCGTTTGGCGTCCGTTGCACCTTTTTTGTGCTTGATTGTGTGCCACTTGGAGTGTCCTGACATGTGTGTTTATCCTTCTGAGGGTATTAGAGCATCCTGGCTGTGAAAGGCACACTCCCTCCGGGTCGTGTTCGGCCTTTCGTTTAACCGAACTGAGAATATAACACGCCGCCAATTTCCTTTCAAAATGGGATGTTATCTAGCCCCAGTGGACTTCGCGGATCTGGCCTTCGTCGCGGAGCACATTATGAACGAGGTCGCAGAGATGATCGCGGAGTTTCGAGTCCTTTGACCCGAATAGCTTCCAACGGGTTTCCTTTTCGATCGTGATCCGCCACTCGGCATAGTCCGACCCGACGGAACCGGGCAAAATGCCGAAGCCGAGGATAAATGTCTCGCCGCCCGCGGTGACCGATTCGGTCCAACCGCTTCCGTTCGCAGTCGGTTCGGCGAATGTGAATTCGCCGCCCTTTGCCTTGCTGATCATCCACCGGGCGAGATCCTCGCCATAGCGGTTTAAGTCACGTCCGGAACTGGCCGTACCGCTTTCGAATAGCCCGGTCGTAAAAGAGATATGATTTTTCATCGTGTAACCTCGTCAAACTTTGATTGTGACAGGTTAGCGATCTTTATTCTTTTATTCTTTGATGTTTCGCCCCCGATGATCGTAATGTCGTTGCGCGAAACGCCAAATCTCTTGGCCAGGTGCTTGATAAGCTCAGCATTGGCCGCGCCATCCACCGGCGGCGATGCGATGCGTACTTTGAGAGCGCCGTCGCGTTCGCCGACGATCTCAGTTTTCGACGCACGGGGAATGACGCGGACATTAAATGTCAGTTCGCCTTTCGATTCTGTGACGTTCACGGCCATTTTAATTTCGATTTAACGCTAACTGGGATATTATAACCGCATAGCCATAGGAGCACATCTAATGTCATCGTCAATCAAATTTCGTTCGTTTGTAGGTATCTCGCTGGTCCTGCTCGTCGCCATTACCATCATCGTCTATCTCGGCACCGGAAACTCCAAGGCCGTGGACCGGTCACCCGCCGACATCACGGCCCCGAAACCCGCCGGGCACTTGATCAATGACGCCGCCACCGGACAACCGGCGGTCGCACCGCTGACGATGAATTTTGTCCGCACGCCTGACACCGGCGGGCCGGACGGCAAGGGACGCTATCTGATTGCGGTAAATAGCGGCTACGGCCTTACATTTACGTCCAAGAGCAAACCGCAGCAAACGCTGTCGGTCATCGACCTCAACGGCAAACCCGAGCCGACAGTGATCCAGAACGTCTATTTTCCGGCACCGCAAAGCGCCAATTTCGGTCTCGCATTCGATTCGAAACTCGGGTTTGACGGAAAATATCGCCTCTTCGTCGCCGGCGGCATTGAAAACAAGATATGGATACTTGGCTTTGACCCGCAGGCCGCCCAACCGCTGTCGCCCGGGAATAAGCCGGATACGAAGTTTGAGGCTCCGTCGATCGATGTTTCGGCATTTGCCGCGAACGCACCGTCGCCCGACTACAACGGCAACGTTGCCGCGATCTATCCGACCGGCATCGCAGTGAGCCCTGATGGCGAGACGATATACTCGGCAAACAATCTTGGCGATTCGCTCGGCATCGTCTCGGACCTGCGGCTCTCGCGGCGGATCGACCGCGTCGACCTGCACCGAGCGGGCTCGACGGCGTTTATTTATCCGTATGATGTCAAACTGCTCGTTAACGGCAAGGGTGTACAGAAGACATTTGTCTCGCTGTGGGGCGACGGCACCGTCGCCGTCGTCCACGGCGAGCGGACCGGCACCTTGTCACACATCACGGTCGGACGCCACCCGACGCTGATGATGCTCGACCGTTCGAAAACACGTTTGTTCGTCGTCAATTCGGACGACGATTCTGTTTCGATCATTAACACCGCGACGGAAAAGGTCATTGAAACGATCAACGTCCGACTGTCGGAGACCGAACTGAGCGGAGTAAGCCCCGAGGGGCTCGCATTGAGCGAGGACGAAAAAACGCTCTACGTCGCCAACGCCCACGCCAATTCGGTCGCGATCGTCTCGCTCAACGCGAATCCGGGGCCGAAAGCAAAATCTAAACTGTTAGGATTTATCCCGGCCGGAAGCTACGCCTCGGCGGTCGCCGTGGTCGGTGACAAATTGTTTATAGCAAACGGCAAGGGAACCGGCATGGATAATTCGTCAAGCAGGATCAACGATACCGGCCTCTACCCGAATATGCCGAATCGTGAATTTCCGGGCGACGGTTACAATAAACGCGGCGAATACAGTGCCGCCGTAGTCTCGGGCAGCATTAGCCTCGTGTCGGTACCCGACGAAAAGCGTCTGTATGAATACACGCAGGCGACGATGCGAAATAACGGGCTGCTCGGCCGCGAAAAACGTAACATCTTTCCGGGCGGCAAATCGCCGTTCAAGCACGTGATCTACATCATTCGCGAAAACCGTACGTACGACCAGGTTTTCGGCGACGCTAAGAATGCCGGCAACGGGCAACCGGCGGACGGCGACGGATCGGTCGCGATCTTTGGTGCCGGCGATGCCGCCAAATCGCCCGGCGGCACGCCGCAAAACGTTACGCCGAACGCCCGGGCTTTGGCAATGCGATTCGGCTTACTCGACCGCTTTTTCGTCAATGCCGAGGCGAGTCCTGACGGGCACAACTGGTCAACGGCCGCTTTCTCGAACGATTACGTCGACAAGGCGTTTCGCTGGAACTATTCGGGCCGCGGCCGCACATATGATTACGAGGGATTTAACCGTCTGCCGTCCTACGACCCGCCGGCCAATCAGCCGCCGGTCTCGCTGCCGTCGGTGTTTACGCTGCCGGCGACGGCCGAAGATGTCGCAAGTTTTCAGAAGAAATATGTGCCGTATCTGAACGGCGGCCGGGACGTCAGCGAGCCGCAGTCGCTCTACCTGTGGGATGCGGCAAACCGTGCGGGCCTCACCTATCGGAGCTACGGCGAATACATCTCGACGATCTCAAAAGAGGACTTGACCGAGGTAAACACCCGTAAACCCAAACGTTACCCTGATCTATCGCCGACCCTCACCGCGTTTGCCGCGAAAAAGACGCTCGAGGGACATTTCTCGCCTCAGCACCGAAACTTCGATCAGCAATCGCCCGATTCGTTCACGACCGGATCGTATACGGCGGCGCGAAACTCGGCGACGCCGGTCGACCCCGCGATCACGGACAATAATCCTCATCCCGAAAATCGCGGGACGTCGCGTTATGGTACCTGGGCGGCGGAGTTTCGCGGGTTTGTCGAAGATATGCAGAGCGGCAAGGGCGACCGAATGCCGAACCTGTCAATCGTCAGACTCTCGAACGATCACACCGCCGGACTTCGTCGAGGGACGCCGACACCGCAATTCTATGTCGCCGAAAACGACTATGCCGTCGGACGTCTGGTCGAGGATGTTTCAAAGAGCCCGTATTGGAAGGACACGGCGATATTTATCGTCGAGGACGATGCCCAGGACGGTCCCGACCACGTCGATGCTCACCGCTCGCCGGGTTTTGTCGTCTCGGCATACAACCGCCGCGGGGCACTGGTGCACGAGTTTCACAACACCGTCAGCCTGATCCGAACGATGGAATTGTGTTTGGGACTGCCGCCGATGAATTTCCTTGACGCCAACGCGACACCGATCGATATATTCACCGCGACCGCGAACCTCGAACCTTACGTGGCCCAATTGCCGACGCTCGCTCTCGACAACCTCTATCCGTCCGAAAAGCCCGGCGGCCGAATGGCGTACTACATGAACCTAACCGACCGCCAGGACCTTAAGCATCAGGATATGGCCAACCCGCGTGCATTGAACGAGATAATCTGGTACTCGGTCAAGGGCGATGTGGCAATGCCAAGCTTTGCGAGACTGCCGGCGTTCGAACTGATGACGACGGGAATCCGTCCGGATGACAAGGATGAGCCTAGGAACAGAGCGGACGACGATGACGACTAACTTTGCCGTCTTACTTTGCGAGCTTTGCGGCTTTGCGTGCAATATCTCACGCAAAGCCGCGGAGACCGCCAAGCTATGAATTCGGAAATTACATCACAAAAACCCGCAAAACGATCGACTGCAGAAAGCCGATCAGCAGCAATACAAGCATCGCGGAGATATCGAACATTCCGATCGGCGGAATGAGCTTTTGTACCGGCAAAAGGATCGGGTCGGTGACGCGTTTGACCAAGCCGAGGAACGTTTTTCGTGTGAAAACGAACCACGACGAGATAAACCTGATAAAGATAAACAGCACCAACACGCTGAGCAGGCCGTAGATTATGAACCCGATGATCACCATCGGCCGTCCGGTCAATATCCCGGCCGTCAGTCCGTCGATGACGAAAAAGGTATTTCCGACGATCTGCATTGCGAAATACGTTAGCATCAGCCCGATGAGCATGGTCAACAGCGGAGCGAGACGCGTGTCGATGCGGTACATAGCAAAAAAACGCGCCGCCGGATAGACCCATTTTTCCGTCGCCTTGCGGACCTTGAACCCAAACCTGCCGACCGAGCCGAACGGATTTGGGTCCGTGTAGTTAAAGATCAGACGCAGTAGTAGCATTCCGACAAAAATGCCAAAAATGCCCCAAACAATAAGGCTCATCCATGGGTAAACAAGTCCAGTTAACATACGATTAATTCTGCTGCCGGTTACCGGAGCCGAACCAGGCCGGCCTCAGTGTGCCGAAAGCCGCAGTCGGCGTAAAACGATTTCAGGTGCGGCTCAAAATCTACGTGCACCCATTTGATGCCGTGCCTTCCGGCCTCACGAACAGCTCTTTTTACCAGATCGGTACCGATCCCGCGATGACGAAACGCGGGTGCGACCTTGGTGTCGATCAGAAAGGCATGCTCGCCGCCGTCCCACGCCATATTTACGAATCCGACCAGGTCACTGTCAAAATGAGCGGTGACATACAAAAGGCTCCGCTCCAGCACCGGCCCGTACTCGGTCGGTTCGCTGCCCGGCCAACATTCCTGGTCGAGCGCCCGCAGTTCGGCGTCGCCGATCGGTGCACTTACCCGATACTCGATCTCGCTCATATGCCCGGCCGTTCCCGCTCGCCAAATATCGCCGTGCCGACACGGACCACGGTCGCACCCTCTTCGATAGCCACCTCGAAATCGTGGCTCATGCCCATCGACAGTTCGCCCTTGCCGTTTTTGAATGCACCGTTCTTAGCAAGCTGGTCCCGCATTTCGCGCAGCCGCCGGAAAAACGGCCTTGTCTTTTCGACGTCCTCGCTAAAGGGCGGCACGATCATCACGCCATCAAAGCGTAGATGCTTGCAGCTCTTCAAATAGTCAACCAGCACGGGCAGCTCAGCTTCGTTGATCCCGGCTTTGGTCTCTTCACCGGCGAGATCCACTTCCACAAACACGGATACACTTTCGCGGCCCTCTTCGCCGCAAATACGCTCAAGCCGCTCAGCAAGTTGAAGCGAATCGAGCGATTGGATCACGTCGAAAAGCTGCACGGCACGCCTCGCTTTGTTCGACTGAAGGTGCCCGATGAGGTGCCACTCAGCGGCGTCGAGCCCAAGTTCGACGATCTTTGATTCGGCTTCCTGGACCTTGTTTTCGCCTAAGGTCAGGGCTCCGGCGTCGATCGCAATTCGCAATTCCGCCGCCGAGTGGGTTTTGCCAACGGCAACTAACTTAATATCGCCGACGGCACGGCCTGAGCGTTCACACGCCTTAAGGATGCGATCGCGAACCGCGTCCAGATTTTGTCTCAAATCGGTATCCACACCGTCAAATATATCAAATCGGACTATCTTTCTTGAGTTTTGTCGTCCAAATTCGTATTATCAGAGTTCGCCCAACGTGCGGACGTGGCGGAACTGGTAGACGCGCAGGTCTCAGAAGCCTGTTGCCGCGAGGCAGTGGAAGTTCGATTCTTCTCGTCCGCACCAAATTTTACTTTTATCGAATGAAAGGGGCGAGGAACGAAAGTTCCTTGTCCTTTTTCATTTGCAAGCCGTTTGTTAATGCGCTGCGTCAGAGTTTGTGGAACGCACCACATCTTTCACGGGTTTAAGCGTCAATTTCCCGAACGTTGTTTTCAAACAGGTAATGAGCCACACTATTTGGTGATGCGACAAGAATTTACATCTGCAGTCACGACACACCAGGCGGCGTTTGGGCTCGAGATCGAGGCGGAACGTATCCAGCGTTTGGCTGAATACTATGCCATCATCCTCGAACACAATCCCATCCTCCACCTTGTCGGACCGTTGACTATTGAGGAATTTGCCGTGCGGCACATTCTCGAATCGCTGACCTTGCTCGAACATCTCTCGTACGGGGCACGATTCGCGGACGTCGGCACCGGCGGTGGTTTGCCGTCGATACCGTGCCTGATCGTCCGCGACGACCTCGAGGGGTTGCTGATCGAATCAAAGGAAAAGAAGACAAAGTTTCTCGATATTGTGGTCGAAACACTCGGCCTCGGGCCTCGTGTTGAGGTCGTTACCAAACAGTTCGGCGAGGTCGACCCGGCGTACTGCGAATCCATCACTTGCCGTGCCCTGGATAAATTTACCGAACGCCTGCCGCGTATGCTCAAATGGCGAAAACGCCGCCAACTCCTGCTCTTCGGCGGCCCGAATCTCCGCGACGCGCTAAACTCCGAAAAAGCCACATTTACCGAGCGCCTGATGCCGATGTCCGAACAGCGGTATCTGTTTGTCGTTAATCACTAGAATTGTTGACTTGGACCCTATCCATAGATTTTCACGCCCAAATTCCTAGTGTCGTATCCTGAATTGCCGTCAAGTGCTGCCGATCAGGCGGTCTCAACTTGCTACCTGAAGCATGTTATAGAGCAGCATCTGGAAGCCGGCGGCGGGTACGATCAGGTAATCGCCAACCTTTAGCATCACTTCGTCACCGTTGACGATCTTATCGACGGCGGAACGATCGATCTGGTACGTGAGTTTCTCACGTACGACGCCACCCGATGATTCGGCGACGCGTTTAGGTTTGCCGATCGGCGTCTTCTTGTCGCCGCAAATAATAGTGAGGTCATTGCGTTCGAGAAAGCGCCAACGCGTTGATTCGGAAATAAGCGTAACTACAAACACGCCTTTTCGCTTGTCTCCACCGGTTTCCTTATAAAAATATGTGACATCGACCGCGGTCCTCACGTCGCCGGCTTTGTCAGTGTTCTGTTCTGTAACGCCGAGAAATGATGTGCCAACATAGCCGCTTTTGGCCTCGGCGTTGTAGCCATGGGCGAGGACGCCGACATCACCGAGAGCCGGATTCTTGTCGCTCCAGTAGCCACGTTTTGCTTGAGATCTCGTACTCGTCGATGTCGATTCGGCGACAAACGAGAGCTTCGGTTGGGTAATTGTGGCCTGCTTTTCGGCACGGCTTTCCCGCGCCGGCCTGAGAGCCGGGATCGACCAGACGCCTCGCTTTTCGCTTTTTGCACCGTTTTCGGTAAACGCGTAGGAGTCGAACTCGGCTTTTTCCTGGTTGGAAATATTTGCGGGAACGTGCCACGCCGCACCGTCGCGGAGCATCTGCATACCGACGTCAGTATCGTCGACCAGCAGCCGGCCGATGGTCCTGTCCGCATAGAGAGTAAGAGCCCGATAGCTTACCTTTTTGCCGAGTACGAGGTGGCTCAGATGCTCTTTTACGGTTGAGCCAAGCGGTTGGTTTGCACCGGGAACATCGATATACTGCAACTCGGCCGTAATCCGTCCGGTCGCAACAGCGATAACGACGGTCTTGCCGTCGATCACGTCAATGACCTCGCCGACGATCGACATTTGAGCGGCGGCCGTACTCGCCAGAATGAGGAGAGCCGATACCAGGACGAATGACAATATACTTTTTCGCATGATGTGTTGCTTATCGGATCTCGAGGTCATATTCACGCAGACGACGGTAAAGCGTCGATGGCGAGATGCCGAGGATATCGGCGGTCTTGCCGCGGTGCCAACCCGTCTTTTCGAGTGCCCCGATGATCTGCTGGCGTTCAACGTCACGCAGATTGTTGGGTGACGCGTTGTGAAATCCGTTTGTACCGTTGGTCGTCGGAACTGAGTAGCTCATCGCGACAGCCGGCTTTTCGGTTCGGAAAACGACCTCCGGCGGCAATTCGCGGACGGTGATCATATCGTTGTCGCAGAGCAATATGGCGCGCTCGAGGCAATTGCGAAGCTGGCGGACGTTACCGCTCCAATCGAACGCCGTCAGAGCCTCGAGGGCTTGCGGGTTGATCTCCGGAGCGTGATGGCCGGCGATCTTAAATAACAAATGACGGGCGAGGGGCTCAATGTCTTCGGGACGTGAACGCAGCGAGGGCACCTTTATCTCAAAGCTGTTGATGCGGTACATCAGGTCGGCACGGAATATACCTTCGTCGATCGCCCGCTCGGCGTCGCGGTTTGTCGCGGCGATGAGGCGAACGTCGACCTCGACCTTTTTGACACCGCCGACGCGAAAGAACGACTGCGTCTCGAGTGCCCGCAGCAGTTTTGACTGCAGGGGCATTGGCATCTCCATTACTTCGTCCAAAAACAGCGTTCCGCCATCTGCGATCTCAAAGAGTCCGAGTTTGCGTGTTCTCGCTCCCGAAAACGCCCCGGCCTCGTGACCGAAAAGTTCACTTTCTAGCAGCGTGTCCTGCAATGCAGCACAGTTGAGGTCGATGAAGGGCTTGTCGGCCCGGCCGCTGAGGCGGTGGATCGCCTGGGCGACCAGTTCCTTGCCGACGCCGGACTCGCCGGTGATCAGCACCGATGTGTCGGACGGGGCAACACGACGGACGATCCGCAGGGTTTCCTTCATTTCCGGCGATTCGGCAACGATTTCGGGCAGTGAAACGCTGGTCCGGGCGATCTGGGCCCGCAGACGCTGGTTGTCGACCTTAAGCTGCTGCTTTTCGGCGGCCTGCGTGACGAGTGCGGATAGTTCGGCGATGCGATACGGCTTGGTCAGGTAGTCATAGGCCCCGAGTTTCATCGCCTCGATCGCCGATTCGACCGTCGCCTGGCCGGTGAGCATTATTACTTCGGGCGGGTTCTGGCTGCGTTCGCGCGTTCGGCGAAGCAGGCCGATGCCGTCGAGTCGCGGCATGTTTATATCGCAAAGCACAACGTCGTAGTCCTGCTCTTCGAGCATTGCCCAAGCGGCTTCGCCGTCGGCCGCCTCGTGCGTATCGTGACCCTGCCGGGTCATTTCTTTACGAACCACGAGTCTTAAGTTTTTTTCGTCATCTACTACTAGTAATCTGGCCATTGGAGTTATTTGGTCGGTTTCGTGGGAAGTACGATCGAAAAGGTCGTTCCTTTGCCGATATTGGAACGGACATTGAGCCGGCCGCCGTGTTCGGAAACGATTCCGTAGCAGACCGCCAGCCCGAGGCCGGTACCTTTGCCGACCTCTTTGGTTGTGAAGAAAGGCTCAAAGATCTTCGACATGTCTTCGGGCGGAATGCCGAAACCGGTATCGCTGACCTCGATGATCAGACGACCGGGCTGCGCGAACGCTCGAAATGTGAGATCGCCGCCGTCAGGCATCGCGTCGATGGCATTGGTCGCAAGGGCGATCACCGCCTGTTGCAGTTGGCTGCCGTTCGCGTTAACTTGCGGCAAGCTGTCGGTAATATCAAATTCGATCGATATCCGGTCGCCGCGTTTTTGATGCGAGATCAGTTTTGCCGTCGAACGCAGAATATCGCCGATATCGATCGGCAGACGGTCGCCGGTACGCACGCGGCTGAAATCAAGCAGGCCGGTCGTGATCGATTTGCAGCGAAACGCTTCGCTTTTGATCAGGCCGAGGTATTCGGCCAGATCCTCGGCCGAGTCTGAGCCGGTAAATGCTCCCTCGTCGATCCGCTGTTCGAGAGCCTCGGCACATGCGGCAATGGTCGCGAGCGGATTGTTGATCTCGTGCACAACGCCGGCGGCCAGACGTCCGACGGCCGCCAGCTTTTCGGCACGTCCGATAGCGTGGATCGCCTCGACGCGAACGGTGACGTCCTCGCCGACCGTGATCACGTGGGTCACCTCGTCGCTGTCGCCGTTGGTCATCGGGACCTTGCTGACCATCCAATGACGAGTCGATCCGTCGTCGGCAACGGTCTGCTGCTCAATGCGTTCGATCTCACCTGAACGAAAAGCACGCTCAAATTCCTGCTTAAGCCGTCCCTGCGGATATTTTGAAAGCACGTCGAATACATCACGCCCGATCGCCGTGTCGCGTGGAATGCCTTGTTCGCCGACCTCGCGGTGGCGATTCCAGGTGACGATGCGGTAATCGCGGTCGACCACGTAGAGCGAGACCGGCAGGGCATCAAGGACGGCCTCGGTAAATTTTCGGTGTTCCTCGCGTGCCTGAATGATCGAATTGTTCAGGGCGGCCTCATAGTGTGCCGATAGATTGACGCTCATCGCCGCCATTTGCGTTGCCGCGTCGATCAGGCGGGCCACATTGTCAGTCAGGTCGCCGGGCGAGGCAAAGCCCGTCAATATCGCTCCTCGGATCTTGCCGTCGATGTGCAGCGGTGAGACGTACTCGAGGACGTTTCCACCGATGCGGATCATAAATTCGTCGGGGTCGTTCTCCGAATGGCCGATCTGGGGCGGCATAAAGTTGAGCCACTTGTCGAGTCTTAATTTGTCCAGATAGCCGGCTGTAACCTCACCGTCGCGATTGTAGCCGCAACTTATCAGGCCGATGTTGCTTAGTTCGGCAGCGAATACACAAGATTCTGCATCCAAGGCTTGTCGGAGTGCATCGGCGACCCGGCTCGCAACCTTTTTGGGATGGACCGTAAAGTGCAGGCTCCGCCCGAGGTCCGAGATGAATCTCAGATCGCTCGCTGATTCGTCAGCGTGAAACTTGGGCAAAAGCTGTCTCGCGTCTTTTCCTGACGGCGATTGTGTAAGCATCTTTAGATTTGTCGCGGCCGATGGTCTCGGAACCGTAGCTAGAAGGCAAGGAAAACGAAATTGGGAGGGGGATCACAATCCTCCTTCTTAATTAAAAACAATATTAAACATTTTGTCAATAGATTTAACGCTCCTACGGTTCATTGACACCGCCCTCGAATAACGTAAAAATGGGCATACGACGCTATGAATGACATGATCCGTAATCTGCGAGAATTGGCTCTTAACCTCGGCCTCGCCGCGTCGTTGGTCATAGCGTTTTCGGCAGATTCGCCGGCCCAGGAAATAGTTGATCGGACGGTCGCGACGGTTGGAGACGGGGTTCGCATCGAGTTGATCACGTATTCCGATGTCCTGTGGCAGATCGCCCTGCAGCCTAATGCATCGCTTGACGCACCGCGGGCGGACGACCTGAATGCTGCCGTGCTCCGCCTGATCGACCAGCGTCTGTTCGCGCTCGAGGCGGAACGCCTGCCGCGGCCAGCCCCCGAGCCTAAAGAAATAAGCGACGAGATCGCCAAAACCATTAAGTATTTTCCCTCGACGGCCGCATTTGAGGAACGTCTGAGAAAGGTCGGTTTCGACTCGATCAAAGACCCCAACTTTGAACGCATCGTCGCCCGCCGCATCGCGATCAACAATTATCTGGATTTTCGATTTCGCTCGTTCATCGTCGTAACGCCGGAGGACGAGGCTAAATACTACCGCGAGGTATTCGCACCTGATTTTCGCAAGCGATTTCCGGGGCTGCTGATGCCGACACTCGACGAAAAGCGAAAGGAGATTCGCGGCGTACTGACCGAGGAGCGTGTTGCCGCCCGGATCGAAAGTTTTTTGGATGACGCCAAGCGCCGCGTCGAGATCGAGGTGCTGGTCAATTTTTGATGGGCCGTAAAGTATTACCATTATTGGTGTTTATCGTCTTGGCCGCGTTCCTTGTCCGGTGGCAGGCGGCAGAGAGCAAGGCTCCGAATATCGGCCGTTCCGAATTGCCGGCCTCGGCCCCCGAATTTCACAACGCAGCTGCGTTTGCCACGTCGCCCGAGGTTCGCAGCCTGACGCAGATCCATCAGGCTCAAAAATCGGGAAGTGTGCGGTTGCGTGAATCTTTGGTCACAACTCCCGAACCTATTTCGTCGTCGGTAGCCACTCATGACTCGGACGCAGCCGTGGCCCGAACGACGGCGGTTCCTATGCCGACCCCCGTGCTTTCGTTCGACGGGCTTTCCAACTTTGACAACATCAATGCCTACGGACTCGTCATCATCCCGCCGGATATTACGGGTGACGTCGGCCCTGACAATTACGTTCAGGCGGTCAACGCGCTCGTCCGCGTGTTTGACAAGAGTGGCAACGCGGTCACGCCTCCATTCAGGATGAGCCAGCTTTTTGCACCTCTGGGCACGCAGTGCTCCACTCGTGACGATGGCGACCCGGTCGTTCTGTACGATCCGCTCGCCGGGCGTTGGCTGTTGAGCCAGTATTGCAACAATTTCCCACCGTTTCGCCAGATGATCGCGGTCTCAAAGACGAGCGATCCGGCCGGGGCTTATTTCGTCTACGAATATGTAATGCCGAACGTGAAGATCAACGATTTTCCAAAGTTCGGCGTCTGGCCCGATGCATATTATATGGCGGACGAAGAGTTTCTCGGCTCGGATTTCGCCGGAGCCGGAATATTCGCTTTTGACCGCACGAAGATGCTCGCGGGCGACCCGAGTGCGGGTTACGTCTATCTCAACCGACCGTCAAATTCGCTCGAGCGCCGTAGTAATTTTCTGCCCTCAGATCTCGACGGTATCCGCCCGCCGCCAATCGGAACGCCCAACGTTTTCGTCACATATACTGCCAACGAATACGGCGACGCGCAGGATGCGATCCGTCTCTTCGATTTCCGTCCGGATTTTGCAAACCCCTCAAATTCAACATTTACCGAACGGGCTGAGTCGCCACTTGCGGTCGCCGCCATCGACCCGACGAGCCCGTCAGGCCGAGCCGACATCACGCAACCGGCACCCGGCGACAAACTCGATTCGAACAGCGACCGAATAAACTATCGCGTCGGATACCGCAACTACGGCGGCTCCGAATCGCTCATTTTCAACCAAACGGCACGCCTCACGCAGGACCCTGACCCGTACCGTGCCGGCGTCCGTGTGTACGAACTGCGGCGGACCGGAACGGCTCCGTATGCCGTTACCGAACAGGCGACGGTCGGCGACACGGCCTCGTCCCGTTGGATTGGCAATGCCGCACAGGACCATCAGGGGAACCTCGCCGTGAGTTTCAATTTCGTCGCCGACGCCAAAAAGCCGGGGGTGCATTACACCGGCCGGACGGCCGGTGAACCGGCGGGTGCATTTCGCCAGGAATCGGCTCTGATCGACGGAACCGGCGTCCAAAAAGCGTTCGGTTGGCGATGGGGCGACTACGCCGCGCTGACGGTCGACCCGGTCGACGATTGCACCTTCTGGGCGACGGGCGAATATTACACGCTCGAGAGCCAAAACGTCAGCGATTTTACGTGGCTCTCACGCATCGGGACATTTCGGTTTGCCGAGTGCACCGCCGCACCGCGTTCGTTCGTGACAGGCTCGGTGACCGATGCCGCGACCGGCCTGCCGATCGCGGGGGCAACCGTGACGGCGTCGGCGTACTCACGAAGCACCTCGGCCACTGGCAGCTACGGTAGCCTGCTCGTCCTGCCCGGCAGCTATACCGTTACTGCGTCGGCGAGCGGATATCGTTCGCAGACGGTTAACGTATCGCTCTCGGATGGCCAGACGGCGACACAGAATTTTGCCCTGCAATCGGTTCCCGTGATCGAAAATGCTTGGCTGCAGTTAACAGCGGAAAGCTGCGCCGCCAACGGTTCACCGGAACCCGGCGAGGCCGTTACGTATTCGCTCACGCTCCGCAACAGCGGTTCGCTCAGCACGCAGAATCTGAACGCGACCCTAATCGCCACCGGCGGCGTGACCGTTCCGTCGGCACCGCAAAATTATGGTGTGCTCGCTGCCGGCGGCGGGAACGCGACGCGTTCGTTTTCATTTACAGTCGCACCGGGCGTCCCCTGCGGTTCGCAGATCTCGCTCACGTTTCGGCTCCAGGACGGCGTCGTCAATCTCGGCGTTATCAACACAATGCTCATCGCCGGAGCCGAGCGGGTGGCGTTTCGGCAAAATTTCGACCGTAGCCAGCAGGTCCGTCTGCCCCAACGTTGGACACGCTCGGAAAACCACCTCAATCCGGACGAGCCGTTTTTCACACGCGACTGGCGGGTGAGCGCCGCTCGTTCTGCGTCCGGCAGTAAAGCGGCTTTCGGCCCGGATCCGCAATACCCGGGCGTGAGCGAGATGGTCTCGCCGGTGTTTCGGGTCACGACGGCGAACGCCAGACTGTCATTTCAAAATTGGTATGAGCTCGAAACGACCTTTTTGAGAAACCGCTTGTACGACGGCTCGGTGCTCGAGATCAAGATCGGTTCCGCCGACTGGCAGGACATCATCGCCGCCGGCGGCGTGTTTGAGTCCGGCGGCTACGACGGCAACATCGACGCTTGCTGCAGCAACCCGCTCGCCGGCCGCCCGGGTTGGTCCGGCCGCAGCGGCCCCAATCAAACGTCTCAATTCATCACAACTGCCGTCCGCTTACCGGCCGCCGCCGCCGGCCAGTCCGTCCAACTTCGGTTCCGGATCGGCACCGACGTCGGCACCTTTCGCGAAGGCCAATACATCGACGACCTAGTCGTCACCGACGGATACACCTGCGGCTGTGCCAGCTAGTGAACCCGTCAAAGAGTCCGGAATGACCGACAAGTGTCAGGCGGGAACCGCGAAGCTCTCGTAAAAGTGAATGTCCATTTGGGACAGACCCAATGTTTTACAGGCTTGTCCCAAGTTGTCCCACGGCTGTCCCACGAGTGGCGTGGGACAGGTAACTCGCTCTATAACAACGAGTTATTGTCTTAAATTGCGGAAAAACACCGGAATTGCAAAAAAGTTGCCACAGGCCATCGAGCGGTTAAGTTTTCAAAGATCTCGCCACGATTTGCAAACAGACGCCTGTTGTATTATACATGATACGTCGTGCCGCATGCAAGGTAATTATTGACGGAGATCCTTGTCATAAGGGCAATTTGTGAAATTTCAGATCCGGCGATGTTGATGCCGGCGAGGCCTATGTGGGAGGCGAAATGGCGAATCGATTCCGAATCGAGCGTCCGACGATCATCCTCGATCTTGTCCGAGATCTACAATGAACGTGAGAAACGTAAGAATGCTACTTTGAATCCGTGATCAGAACGACATCTCGCAGATCGATGCCGCGGACAAACGCAAACTGCTTGCCGTCGCGTGACCAGGCGAAATTATAAAGTTTTTCTTTTGGCAGATTCTCGATCCGTTTTGGTTCGCCGCCATTGATCGTTTGCTGCCAATAACCATATGCCGCGTCGCCATAAACAACTGAGGCGTTGTCCGGCGTCCAACGGGCGCCGCCATACAAGGTGCCCGTTTTCGGAAGATCAAATTGCTTTATCGGGGCACCGCCGTCAGACCCGAAAATCGCGAGTCGCCGTTTGTCTGTGCGGTATGATGCCGCGATAAATCGACCGTCCGGCGACGCCGCCACCCACGAGGTTTCTTTATCAGTCAATGCAACAGACTCGCCACCGTCGATCGGGACACGGCGCATCTCGCCGATGCCGTCTTGCCAGGATTTGTAATAAACATACCTGCTATCAGCTGATACAAATGGTTGGTAGCACTGTTGACTGAACGTTAATTGTTTTGCGTTCGACCCGTCGGCGTCGATCCGCCAAATATCCGACCCTCCGCCACGGGTTGAGTGAAATATAATATATCGACCGTCAGGTGAGGCGTCCAATGCGCTGTCAACGTTGCCCGGGGCGGTAAGTTGACGCCGGTTGCGGCCGTCGGCGTCCATTATTGAGATAGCCTGGCTCACCTGATCGGAGGAATCAAACACGATTCGTCCATCGGGCAGCCAATCCAACCCCCAATATCCGTCATACTTGCCAAAAGATCCGTTTGTGATCTGCTTTGCCGCTCCGTTATTGTCGGCCGGAGCGACCCAAATGTTATTAAGCTGACGGTGTTCGATGGTAAGAAGCTTGTTTTTTGCCAAGCCCAAAGCGTCGTGGTAAATGCTCAGGTCAGACGTGATCTTTCGGACCTCGCCGCCCGGTAAACCGATGAACCAAAGCTGATATTGCGGTACAGCGGCGCGGCTCTCAGTATCATACGCGGTAATTACGAGTCCGCTGCCGTCGGGTAGCCAGGAGCTTAAGTTAATGATGCCAAAATGCTTATTCGTAACGATCCTGACCTCGCCGGTCCCGAGTTGGGCGACGTAAACAACTGCCGACGTATCGATTTCCGAATAAGCACCTCCGAATGCGATCGTTTGGCCATCAGGCGAAAACGAGAGTGCGCCGTAGCCATAAGTCACTGTCCCTGGCAGTGTGGCTAAAACGTTAGCTGTGGTGCCACTGAGATCGCTCAATACCAGCTCGGTGTTTTTTTCGCTTTTGTCGCGTCTGAAATAGGCAAGGCGATTTCCGTCAGGTGCGAGAGCGAAACCGCTCACGTCTTCGCGAACCTTCTCCGCAACACCGCCAAATGCCGGGAGACGATAGATCGTCCATTTAGGATTGGCGTCGTCTAACACTGAATAATAGATCCTGCTACTGTCCGGCGAGAAATCGATGTTTCCGTACAACGATTCGCGAGGCGGGCGAAGTTCGATGTCGTTTCCGCTGTCGATCTGCCCGAGCCACAGGGATTGCCGGCCGAGGTCGTAGGTAACGTAAGCGAACACCTTGCCGTCCGGCGAAAGTGCGGCAAGGCGCACATTACCTTTGTTGGTCAGTTGGCGGATCTGTACATTGGCGAACGGCGCCGCCGCGATGGCCTGGCGCTGCCATAGTATCACGGCTCCGCCGATACCGATCGTCAATATAAATAGAGTAGCCAACCCGAGTGAAAGGAAATGACGCCGCAGCCAGCCTTTTCCTGCCGGCAATAGTAACTGCGAGTCGTCCGAACGGCGACGCTCAAACTGACCGCGTGCTTCATCTATCTCTTCGTCGACGATGATCGTCGAAAATCGATGACGTTCGATAGTGATCTCCGCGGATGTCCCATCGGTAATTTCGCCGACGAACTTATACCCCTTACCCGGAACGGTAACGATATACCGATTTTCGCCCCGTGTCTCGCCGAGAGCTCTGCGGAGGGTCGAGATCTGTACTGTCAGGTTGCTCTCCTCGACAAATTGACCGGGCCAGATCGCGGTCAGGAGTTCGTCTTTGGAGACAACTTCGCCGTGCCGCTCGACGAGAGCCTCGAGCAGATCAAGGGTCTTTGATGTTAACTGCATCGGCGTTCCTGCCTTGAGAAGCAGGCGCTTTGTCGCATCAAGCTCAAAATCCGCGAATCTATGCTTTTTTCTGGCGAGAGGATCCATTGCGTTTCGGAAAATTTCGGAAAATTTTGGTTTTATTAATTGCTGATTTTAGGACATTTAACATACGCGGGCGGCAAACTGGATCCCGTTAGAACAAATCAACCCGGCTATCGATAGTGACAATAAATACTAACAGATATTGCCGGCATAGATAAGAAAAAGTGAGTAACCACGACCGATGATGACCAAAATTCGCCGCCGCGAGATCAGCATAGAAACACACGAGTTCACGATCATACGTGGACTTGACGGACAACAAACAGCATTTTGCGACGGATGTCAAAAATCAGTTCCCGGTCTTTTGGCGGCTCAAGTTCTGGGCTTTCTGCCCCATCTCGACATACCGGCGTCGATCGCCAGGGGCGAGCTTCATATGATCGACGACACCCTGATCTGTGCCAACTCGCTCAACTCAAAAAGGATATTTCCGAAATAGAAAACTCAAATATGTACCGTTTCAGCACAATCACCAAATATTTTAATTACGTTCGATCAATCTTGATCCTGCTGCCTATTTTGGCGGCGATGCATTTCGCTAACTCGGGTGCGAATGCCGCGACATTCACGGTTACCACCGTCGCTGATTCCGGCGCCGGCAGCCTCAGACAAGCGATCATCAACGCTAACGCGACAATCTCGGTAACAACGAACGTCATCAACTTTAATATCGCCGGCGGAGTCGTTAAAACCGTCAATCTGCTTTCGGCGCTGCCGGACAGTACCCGCGACGTAATAATTGACGGCACGACAATGGCGGGGTATGCGGGTACGCCACTGTTTGAGCTAAACGGAACGAGCGCGGGTGCAAGCGCGAACGGTTTGACCAACGCCCGCGGGGTCATGACGGTCAGGGCGTTGATCATCAACCGTTTCGGCGGCGACGGAATTCGTTCTATCTGCCCGACCTGCACCGGCGGTAGTTCCATCGATGTCAACGAACTTTCCGTCACGGGCAGCTATATCGGCACGGATAAAACAGGAGCGTCGGCCAGTCCAAACGGTGGCAACGGGATATATTACCAACCGTTTAGGCCGAGTAAGACGACCATTGGCGGAAATTTGGCAAATGAGCGCAATGTGATCTCCGGTAACCTTAAAAACGGGATTCTTTTGCGGCGTTCTGATGATAATTTCGATAGCGCCTCGTACGCAGACATCGCCATTATCAATTGCTACATCGGCGTAAATATTGCCGGAACGACAGCCATCGGTAATACGCTCAACGGGATTGCGACCGAGGACGTGGCGAGTGCCGGACAGGGCTTGATCGTATATGTCGGCAGCGATCTCAACGGTATCTTCGGCTCGCCGCAGACATCGGCGGGCGACCGAAATGTCATTTCCGGCAACGGCGCGAATGGCATTTTCTCGGGCATTCAGCAGACTCTATTTGATATCAAGAATAGCTATATTGGTACGAATGCGGGTGGTACGGCGGATCTGGGTAATACTCTGGACGGGGTCAACATCAGCGGGTCTGTAAATCTGACGGTCGGCGGTGCAGCGGCGATCGAAGCAAACGTTATTTCCGGCAATAACGCGTACGGCATCGAGACCAGCAACGATGGTTCGTATATTCAGGGCAATCGGATCGGTACGAGCGCTAACGGACTGGTGGCTATCGGCAACACGCTAGACGGCGTGCGCGTGCTCGGCGCGTCATCCTTCGTCGGGGGCAGCAACGTCGGCGAAGGTAATCTGATCTCAGGTAATAAAAACGGCATTACACTCGAAGCAACGGCGGATAATGCACGAATTGAAGGCAACAAGATCGGAACAAATATTTCAATAACCGGTTCTATTGGCAATAGCGCAAATGGGATCACGGTTAAATCAAGCGGTGTCGGCATCGGATTTGCCAATAATGCTCCGTCAGTAAATGTGATCGGTGCGAATGGCGGAAACGGTATCGCAATTTCCGGTTCGTCCAACCTGGTTTCGATCTACAACAATCTTATCGGCGTAAACTCAATCGGAACGGCGTTTGCAAACAGCGGAAGCGGAATCCTGGTGCAGGGTTGTGCGACGAATATCCGCGTTGGTGCCGACGCAGCGATCGCGGGTGCAGCAAACACGATCGCGTTTAACGGTGGAAAAGGCGTTTCGATCTCCAATGTTTGCTTGAGTTTGCCGACGACGATGACGACCGTCCGACGCAACTCGATCTATTCAAACTTTTTACTGGGTATCGATCTCGGACTCGACGGAATAAACGCTAACGATTTCGGCGACGGGGATTCGGGTCCGAACGGCCTGCAGAATTATCCGGTATTTATCAAGGCCTCGCCGACACAGATCTACGGAACATTTAACAGCCAGCCGAATCAAACTTACCTGGTCGATATTTTTCAAAACCCGACTTGCAGCTTTTCGGGAAACGGCGAAGGCAAAAATATTCTCGGCACTATAAATCTGACGACAAATGCAAGCGGAAACGCGACCTACAATCTGACCGGCTTTCCGATCTCGATCGGCCAGAACATCGCCGCTACGGCCACCGATTCGCTCGGAAATACATCAGAATTTTCGCCGTGTCTGGCGGTGACAAATAGCCCGGGCAATGTCGCTTTTAATGTTTCGGCTTCGTCATCGCTCGAAAATTCGGGCGTGGCGGCAATATCAGTTGACCGCATAAACGGTACGAGCGGAACAGTGACGGTAGATTACGCAACGTCGGACGGCACGGCGATCGCCGGACAAGATTACTCAACAACCACCGGAACAATCACATTCCTAAACGGCGAAAATATCAAAACGATCTTTGTCCCGATCACGCCGGACACGCAGGACGAACCGGCGGAAACGTTTAACGTGACTCTTAGTAATCCGACGGGCGGAGCGTTTCTTAACAGCCCCTCGGTTCATGTCCTGACGATAAACGATGACGATCCGCCGCCGACCGTTTCGATCGCGAAT
>JAYVUD010000006.1:0-14818 GCA_043788335.1 Chloracidobacterium sp.
CTCTCGTACTCGCCGGACGGCAAGTGGATATCAGGCATCGCTTCGGATTCGGGCCATTGGGCTCAGAGCTACACGATCCGCGTCTATCCTGCGGGCGGCGGTGCTCCGCGTGTTTTCGATGGCTCGTTTGATAGTCAGCCGAGCATAATTGGCTGGACGCCGCGTGGCGAAAAGATCTTGTTTTCCGAGGCCAAAGGCACCGGAACATCCATCTATGAAGTGGTTATTGCAACAGGGGCCATTCATGAGGTCGTTTATCAGGATGCAGTAATAAGTTCGATCAACTTGACGCTTACCAAATCGGGTTATGCTCTCGGCTGGGTAAAGCAAACTGTAAACACCCCGCCTGAGGCATACGCAGGAAATTTGGGCGTTACGTCGATGGTTATGGTCTCGCACGCTAATGACCAGTTCGCCGCGGTTCCCGTCGGCAAGACTGAGGTCATCAAATGGAAAAGCAAAGATGGCCGCGAGATCGAGGGGCTGCTGACCTACCCGAACGATTACAAGCCGGGAACCAAGGTGCCGTTCATTCTGAACATTCACGGCGGTCCGGCAGGAACGTTTAGCCAAAACTACATCGGCGGCCGCGGCGTTTACCCACTGGCGACATTTGCATCGCGTGGCTATGCGATACTTCGGCCCAATCCGCTTGGTTCGTCGGGGTACGGCACCGAGTTTCGCCGGGCGAATATGAAAGATTGGGGCGGCCGTGACTACGAGGATCTGATGACGGGCGTCGACAAGGTCATCGAAATGGGCGTCGCCGACCCGAACCGAATGGGCGTGATGGGCTGGAGCTATGGCGGATATATGACGTCGTGGATCATCACCCAGACCAAGCGGTTCAAGGCCGCCTCGGCCGGTGCCCCGGTCACCAACCTGATGAGCTTTAACGGCACGGCGGACATTCCGGCGTTCGTGCCTGATTATTTCGGCGGCCAGTCCTGGGAGATTCCTGAGGCATACGCCAAACACTCAGCGATGTTCAATATCAAGGGCGTCACGACCCCGACCCTGATCGAACAGGGCGACGCCGACGTCCGCGTCCCCATCTCGCAGGGATACGAACTCTACAACGCCCTGAAACAGCAAGGCGTCCCCGTCCGTATGATCGTCCTGCCCCGCCAACCCCACGGCCCGACCGAGCCCAAAATGCAGCTCGCCGCCATGCAGGCAAATCTGGATTGGTTTGATAAGTACCTTAAATAGTTGCAAGGTGCATTCAATATTTTGCTGAGGCAATCGTCGCCGGTGCTATTATGAATACTATGACTGTCAAGGACATTGAAAACGCCATAATCCAGTTGCCCCGCTCGGAGGTTGTCGAACTTTCGGCTTGGTTCGAGGAGTTTGAGGCTCAGGTCTGGGATCAACAGATCGAACAAGACGCAAAGTCCGGCCGATTTGAATCCTTGGCAGGGCAGGCGAGAGCCGAGTACGATGCCGGGCGGAGCAGGCCTTTGTGAAACATCGGACCACACCGCAATTCTGGCAGTTATACGAAGATCTGCCGTTGCGCGTCAGAACGCTTGCGGATAAGAATTTCGAGAAGCTTAAATCCAACCCGCGTCATCCGTCGCTCCATTTTAAGAAGATAGAAAATATGTGGTCGGTACGTGTTGGTGCTCATCACCGTGCCCTCGGATTTGACCACGACGGCATTGTACTGTGGTTTTGGATCGGTTCTCACGCGGAATACGACCGATTGATGCCATAGTTATCCAACGATCCTGATTGCCCGACCGAGCCCAAAATGCAGCTCGCTGCCATGCAGGCAAATCTGGATTGGTTTGATAAGTACTTGAAATAGACTCGCTCAATCGCCCCTCAGATCAAAGAGGACGATTGGTGACCACCGTCAACTTACGCAAAATGCTTGCATGGTGAGCTATAAAAATTGCGGAGAAATAGTATGTCAGAAGTCGTATTATTGTTATTTCGGAGCAAAATATATATCTGATCGAGCCTGCGGGCGATTATCATGTAGTTGGGGCAACGAAAGTCATTTTCGAGAGGTAAACGTATGGCAGCCGTATTAACAAATGAAACCTTAAAGGATGAGATCGCTGTCTCGGTGGCTCAGGTTTTGGCCTCGGCAAACCGGAAGGCAAAAGAATTGGGTATCGATCTCAAAGAGAGTCTCATAACGGTCACCCAGCATCTGGCGAACGGCGTCTGGGACTGGCGTGTGCACTATGGAAAGCGTGATTATGTCGGGCGGCGCGGCGGCGATCTGATAATTGACGTTGGGGCCGCAGATGCTGATGTGCAAAATGTAATTCGCGGGCAATAAATGGAATAGGGAAATGTTCACACCGAGGTTGCCGCAACAACCAGAGGCATTGACGAAGTTTCTAAGCAGTCCGAGACCTGCCCCAAGTGATACCAGCCAGCCCAGCCCAAAACGGAATAAACACCGCCGCCAACGAACGCGATTGCGGCGTAAGAGCAGAGTACCGCAGATGGAAGAGGACTAAGGAGTGATTTTATGTTGAGTCGTTTGTCCTTTTGTTTGATTTTGATTTGCGTCGGACACTTCGCGTCAATCGCTCAATGTTCATGCGCAACTCCAAACATCACCGCGCTTGAAGAATATGCAGATGCTACCGTTGTATTTACAGGTGAAATCGTTGACATTCAAAAGTCTGAGACTGACAAGAACAATCGTTATTATGAAACAACCACGATAGCCGTCGCCCACGCATGGAAAAAGAATGTTGATTCGATAATAACGGTTAAGAACTATATCTACGGCTGTGTGCAGGGTTGGAAGGTCGGTGACAAATATTTGGTCTACGGATACCTTAACGACGACAAGCTTACATACTCAACCGGGTGCTGCTGCTCACGAACTGGAAAACTTGAAAAGACTGAAAAAGATATTTCAGATTTTTTTAATGCCGGCTATTCCCGGTCGCATGTAACCCTTCTTCAGAAAGAGAAAGTAGTTATTGCCGGCTGGATGAATAGCCGTGCACTTAATTTTGAGCAACCGGCGTATCCATCGGCCGTAAAAAAGCCTAGACCGGTTGCTCGTGTTGAGGTCCGAATCGTTACCGATATAGATGGCAATGTAGTTTCAGCAGAAGTATCGAGCGGCCCGGTCGACTTTCATAACTCCGCTCTCGAAGCCGCGAGAAAACTCAAGTTCCCTCCGACAAAATTATCTGGCGTCCCCACAACGGTTTCCGGCTGGGTATCCTACGATTTCAAACCGTGACGACCTTAACCGCGCACCGCTAGATATGAATGTTCAAAAACAGATCGGCGACTACATCGACAGCCAGCCCGAGCCGAAACGCGGCGATTTGAATGCGTTGCACGGTGGTTATTTTGGGGATAAGGCCGGGGTGTAATTTGTGGTTTTTGGATGGCAAGAACAGCGAGGGCAAGGTTGTTACTAATCCGGATGTCGGCTACGCCTCTCGCCCTCATGGGTATGCCACGTGGTGTGAGTTCGAATCTCGAGCGACTGTACCAACCCAACACGTAAGAAAACTTCAGCGGGGCGACGATCGCGGTGTCGCTCTCGACGATATGGATCGTATTACGTTTACTTCTTCCCCAACTCGACCGCACGTTTATACGCCGCATAAACTGCCTTCGACAGCACGGTCCGCAGGCTGCCTTTTTCCATTTGGTAGATGGCCTCGGCGGATGTGCCGCCGGGGGAGGTGACCATGTTGCGGAGTTCGGCGGGGTGTTTGTGCGAGTCCATCGCAAATTTGACCGAGCCGAGCATTGTTTCCTGGACGAGTTCCTTGGCCATATCGCGTGAAAACCCGAGGTGGACGCCGGCGTCGGTCAGGGCTTCCATCACCATAAAAATGTAGGTTGGGCCGGTCGCCGAGAGCGATGTCGCCATATCGATCATATTTTCGGTCTCAACGAAAAGCTCCTTGCCGAGTGCGGAGAGCATCTCGCGGACGTGGCCGCGTTCGGTTTCACCGACAGCGTCGGTACACGTCCAAGCCGTAATGCCGGCGCCAATCTGCGAGGGCGTATTCGGCATTGCCCTGACGACGCAGTTGGTACCGAGTGCGTCGGTAAGATGATCGATGCGGGCACCGGCGACGATCGAAACGACAAGCTGCCCGGGGACGATGACGTCGCCGAGGTCGTTCAGCACACGGGCGAGACGCTGCGGCTTGACGCACAGCACCACGGCCGAATTTTCGCGTCCCGCCACGGTCTTCGCCGCCTCGGCGTTGCTCTCGAACACGGCGATCGCGTACTTTTTCGCCAATTCCACACGCCGGCCCTCACGCGGGTGGCTTGCGGCGATATTTTGCGGATCGACCAGGCCCTTTCTGAGCAGCCCGGCGGCCATCGATTCGCCCATCACGCCGCAGCCGATAAATGCCAGATGCAGGTCCTTTAGTTCATTTGCCATAAAATCCTCGTTTGTTAAATGCCTGTTATTAGGGCAAAATTGCTTTTAGCTCAGTCTGATTTAACCACCTATGACCATCGACGAACAACTTTCTTACATCAAAAAAGGCACCGTTGACGTTATCCGTGACGAGGATCTCCGCAAAAAGCTCGAGCGTGCCGAAAAGACGGGCAAGCCGCTTCGTATCAAACTTGGGCTCGACCCGACGGCCCCGGACATCCACCTCGGGCACACGGTGGTCATCCGCAAACTTAAAGCGTTTCAGGACCTCGGGCACACCGTCATTTTCCTGATCGGCGATTTTACGGGTACGATCGGCGACCCGTCGGGTAAAAACGTGACGCGTCCGCCGCTGTCGCGTGAGCAGATCGACGCCAACGCCGAGACGTACAAACGCCAGATGTTCAAGTTGCTCGACCCCGAAAAGACCGAACTTCGTTTCAACGGCGAGTGGATGGACAAATTTACCGCCGCCGATTTCGTCAAACTCTGTGCCCGCACGACCGTCAAACAGATCCTCGAACGCGACGATTTTACCAAACGGATGGCGGACGAAAAGCCGATCTCGCTGCACGAACTGCTCTATCCGCTGGTCCAGGGCTACGATTCGGTCGCGCTTGAGGCGGACGTCGAACTCGGCGGGACCGATCAGCGGTTTAACCTGCTGATGGGCCGCAACCTGCAGCGTGAATTTGGCCAGGAACCTCAGGTCATAATCACCACGCCGCTGCTCGAGGGCCTCGACGGCGTCAACAAGATGTCGAAATCGCTCAATAACTACATCGGCATCGACGAACCGCCCCAAGAGATGTTTGGCAAAATGATGTCGATCTCGGACGACCTGATGTGGCGGTACTACGAGTTGTTGACCGACCTTTCGGTATCTGAAATTGAAAATCTCAGATCTCAGATCGAAAACGGTGAAAATCCACGAAACCTTAAGGTCAAGCTCGCCAAACTCATCATCAGCGATTTTCACTCAGCCGCCGATGCGACCGCGGCCGAGCAAGATTTCATCAAGCGGTTTGTCCAAAAAGAGATACCTGACGAGATTGAGGAAAAAGTGGTCGCCTCAGGCACCTACAAGCTTGCCGAACTACTCGCCGATGTTGGCCTTGCCGCATCAAAAGGCGAGGCCCGCCGCCTGATCGAACAGGGCGGCGTGCGTGTCAACAACGAAAAGGCCTCGGCGCCGAATGCGGATATCCTCATCGAGGGCGAAGGCATCCTAATTCAGGTCGGCAAACGGAAATTCCTGAAATTAACGTCGGAACCGCCTGCGTAAGCGGGCGGCAATGACCCTGGATAGTTAGCACGTATGGGCACATGGAACGATACCGACGAACCGATCGCATATTTGATCACGTTTCGTACATATGGAACTTGGCTTCCAGGTGACAGCCGCGGATCGATCGACCGTTTTCACAATGTCTTTTCAAGTCCGCGGGCACCGTCGAATATTGTTCGTGAACAACAGTCCGCGCGAAAGTTGAAGGGTGAACCGGTCATTCTCGACAGTCAACGGCGATCGTCGGTTGAATCGGCCATTCGAGAAGTTTGCGGGCATCGGGGTTGGATGCTGTTCGCCTTGAACGTTCGTACAAACCACGTTCACGCCGTTACATCGGCCCAAGCGTCGTCGGGTCGCGTTTTGGGTGATCTAAAATCTTATTCGACACGCCGAATGCGCTGCGACAAAAACTGGACCGAAGATCACAGCCCATGGGTAGACAAGGGCAGCAAGCGAAATCTATGGAATAGCGATCACATTTGGCACGCTTGCGAATACGTGGTTAATGGCCAAGGAGACGAACTTCCGAGGTTTGAGTGATCGATCCGTCCATGTCGCCTCGGTGCTCGCGTGTCTGCCGCCCGCTGACGCAGGCGGTTCTGACAAATGTTTTCATTGTAATTTCGCCCCACGGCGGTTATACTAACGCCATTGCAAATGAGAGCTGTTCAACCAAAGCGGGTCAAATTGTCCGAGCGGATCAGTGCCTATGTCGGCTCTGAGGCACCGCTCAGGGCACTCGCCGGTAACTGGTCGAAAAAGGCCAAGGTCGCGATCGACGAGGCCAATAGCCTCTCGCTCGAACGCGTCGAGATCACGCTCAAACGTCTGCCCAAAAAGCTCGACGGTTTTAAGATCATTCACCTGTCGGACACCCACCACAGCCCGTTTACGGATCTGCGGCACATCGAACGGGCGATCAAGATAGCCAATCGTTTGCGTCCCGATATGTTTGTGCTGACCGGCGACTATGTTTCGCACGAAGCCAAATATATCGCTCCGGTGGCCGCCGCTCTCGGCAAACTCAAATCGCGTTGCGGTACCTACGCCTGTCTCGGAAATCACGACCATTGGACCGACGCCGAACAGGTGACCGAACTCTTTCGCGCCCAGGGCATAAATATGCTGGTCAACGAAGGCGTCCGCATCAAAACTCACGGCGGCACATTTTGGTTGGCCGGCGTCGACGATTATATGGTTGGCAAAACCGACGTTCCGGCGGCGATGCGCGGCTCATATCCCGACGAACTAAAGCTGTTGTTAGCACACAATCCGATCATTTTTCGCCAATCGGTGCGGGCCAAGATCGACCTGACGCTCAGCGGCCACACGCACGGCGGCCAGGTCAAGCTTCGCGAGGGCGAAAAACGCCTCATTCGCCGTCGCAAACTGTCGAGCGGCCTCCACCGCCGGGCCGAATCGCAGATCTACATTACCCGCGGCATCGGAACCGTGGTGCTGCCGGTCCGATACCAATGTCCGCCCGAGATATCTTTTCTGGAGCTGCGAGCGGCGGAATGAGCCAAGTAAAAGACCCGTCTAAAATACTCACGATCGCCAACCTGCTGACGTTCCTGCGGATCGGCCTGATACCTGTGTTTGCGATCCTGCTCGTCTACAATCGCGAGGGTTGGGCACTGATCGTGTTTACCGTTGCCGGCGTGTCGGACGGCATCGACGGGTTTGTCGCACGTCATTTCAATCAGGAATCGGAATTAGGCACGATCATCGACCCGGTCGCTGACAAACTGCTCATGACGACGGCGTTTGTAATGCTCACTATGTCGAGCGTCATCGGATCGCCGCCCCATCTGCCGGTTCCGTTTTGGGTAACGGCAACGGTCATCGGACGCGATATCGCCATCGTCGCGGTCGCCGGTGCGATCAACGTTATGACCGGATTTCGCGGCTTCAAACCGTCGTGGCTTGGCAAAGCCAGCACCTTTGTCCAGGTCGCCGGCGTGATCGCCATCCTCGTTGCCGCCGTCTACCCGGAGCTCAAAGGGTTTTACCTCCCGACCGTCTATACCACCGTCGCCGCCTTTGCGGTTTTCTCCGGCATCCACTACGTTTTCCACGTCGCCAAACTAATGCGCGACGCCGAACCCCCAGCCCAACCCAGCGCCTGAACTGTTCTTATCGTCTGCCGCCGCCGGACTCAACAACTCATCTATCAAACCGCTACACGTGCAACATCCGGCAATCGACCGCAGAATATGAAAGATCCAGCCGTCCCGACCGACCTCAAAACCGTTGCGGCACCGATCCCCACGATCCATCGCTCTTAATCAGGCCTGTCCCTGGATTTCTCGCCCCCATGACGGATCACGGGCCGGCTGCTATCGAGCGGAGGTGAACGAAATTTGACTTGGATGTTTAACGCGTTATAATTCCCAGGTTAACAATATCCAGATTCAGTCCTTGCGAAACAAACACTCAACGCGTGCGGATCGCGAACAATTTATGTCCGCCCGCCAACTGAGAGCTGAAAGCTATGAGAAAAATTTTCAAATCATTTAGACCTTTGCGTCTGATCATCGCCGTGGGCGGGGTCCTCGCATTAGGTTCCATCGCCGCAGCTGCGGCTCTCAGCTATAACCAAGCCATCACCTTTGACTTCGCAGGAGAATTTTTCGGCATCTTCGCTCCGTCAACGGGGATCACGAACACAAACCCACCAGCGGAATCAGTCTCACATAGCGAGGATATGGCGGTATTGCCGCTAGTAACAATACCTGCCAACGGCTCAGTTAGCGGCATAAGCCGGCAGCCCCTAGGGACCGCCTTTGGTTTTCAGCGATCTGCCTCGATTTATACCGCGGCCGAACTCGGAATGTCGCCTGGATCGACGATCACGAACATGTGCTGGTACGTGAATACATCTTCATCTCCGGGAAATGCGCCGACAAAGATCTATATGAAAACGATTGCCGCGGCATCATTCGTGACTGGAACCACGGTAGCGGCTGAGGAAAGTGGTGCAACTCTCACTTATAGTGCGACGCCGACCTTGACCTACACTCCAAATAATAGCTACCAATGTCTCTCGCTCAGCACACCATTTTTTTATGACGGTAATAACCTCGAGATAATTGTCGAAACTAATCAAGGATCGCTCGGGAATGAATCGCCCGGTAGCAAACAATTTTGGTATTCGTCCGCGTCCAATGCACATCAGGTGTGGGAGCAAAGCACGACAGCTCCGACGGGAATTAGCACTGGCGGCGCGGGAAACAGCGGTATCAAATCAAGCCGTCCGGCCATCCGGTTCAATTTCGTGCCCCCGCTTGGTCCCGGTGATCTGCAAATGAGCGCCGCATCGTATTCCGGATTTGAAGGAGGTATTGTAGGAGCGACAGTTAACCGGGTATTGGGCGGCACCGGAACGGTAGGGGTTACGTACACACTGACCAACGGAACGGCTACGGGTGCTGCGGCCTGTGATCCGGGCGTTGATTATATTAATCCGGGGCCTCAATTCCTCACTTTCAACGATCTGGTATTGAGTCAGCCGATCTCTGTCCAAACTTGCACCGACGCTGTGCTCGAGGGAACGCAGACATTTACGATCACGCTTTCCGCTCCAACTGGTGGAGCGGGCCTGGGAACTCCGGTTTCTTCAACAGGTAGTATCACGGATATTACACCTCCCTTTAGCGGAACTGTAAACGTTGGAAGTGGCCAGATCTTTACATCTTTGACAAATCCTGGAGGGTTGTTTGAGGCGATCAATACATACGGGGCGATCTCTAATTTTACGATCAATGTTACGTCGGACCTTTCAGGCGAGACTGGTTCCGTTTCGCTTTCCGAAATTGCAGGTGGATACACGGTTATGATCCAGCCTAGCGGCGGACCGTGGACCGTTTCGGGTGCGGCTGCGAGCGGTCTCATCAGATTGGAGGGAACCGACGGCGTTACCTTCGCCTGTGGTAATAGTCTGACTTTCCGCAATACTTCGGCGGCTCCGGTCCTGACATTTTTCGAGGATGCGACCGGCAATGTCGTCAACAGCTGTATTTTTGAAGGCGTGAGTACCGGGCTGGCCAGCGGTACTATTTTGTTCTCGACCTCGAGTGGCTCGCTCGGCAACAGTAATAATACGATCTCAAACTCGACACTCCGAAATGCGACTGCCGTTCTCCCCACGCACGCGGTCTATTCATCCGGTTCGGTCGACGCACCAAATACGGCAAACAACATTTCAAACAATTCGATCTATAACTTTTTTAATGGCGGCATAAACGTGAGCGGAACGGGTGTCGGCGATGGTTGGACCATCAGTTCGAACAGTCTTTATCAGATCGGCACCAGGACGATCACAACGACCGCTATTGGCGTATTTGGAGGCAGTGGGCATACCATTTCGTCTAACTTTATTGGCGGAACGGCCCCGAACGCGGGCGGTGCGAACTGGGCGACAACACAGAGCCTGCGCGGGATCGACGTCACGGTCGGCACTACGTCACCGACATCGATTTACTCAAACACGATCAAGAATATTCGGTCGAGCCTCGTAGGTTCATTCGTGGATAACTACGGCATTTTCGTCGAGGCTGGCATGGTCAACATCGGTCACCCGACCGACAGCAGTAACGGCAATACTATTGGCTCATCGAGTGTATCAGAGCGATTTGAGGTCGGCGGCAGTAGCTACGGTATTCGTGTCTCTAGCACGTCTACGTGTAGGGTCCGCAATAACGCTGTCAATAACATGAACACCGCGGCAGGGGTGGCGTCCGGCCTAGACTACCGCGGCATATCGGTAGAGGGAATTGGGGGCTCACACTCGGTCGAAAATAACACGGTCGCCAATATCTCGAACGGCAGTCAGCCAAATGCAAGCTTCGTTACAACTACATTTGGGTTGTATGTAATTGCGACCGGCGTTCAGACTGTGCGTGGCAATACGATCGCTAACATTGGAAATACGAGCTCGGCCGCTGTGACTGTCAATAACAATTTGGTTTTTGGGGTGCTTATTCGAGATACTGCATTAGGGTCGGTGGTCGAGGGTAATTCGATCTCAAATATTTATGGGTCAAGTCCGACGGCAGGGCCTCAAGCCGATATTGTCTATTGTTTATTTGCGGATGCTGGCAACACGAATGTAAAGATCACCAACAATTTTATCTCAACGGATGGCGGAGGTGCGTCAGACAGGGTCATCTACGGGATTTTCGAGAGGTCTGTCGCAAGAGTCGAATATCGGTTCAATTCAGTCAACATTTTTGGCACGCAAACCGCGGCGAACAATACGGCCGCGTTTAACAGGGCCGATATATCGATCGCTACGTTGCGAAACAATATCTTTTCCAATAAAAGAACGGGCGGCACCGGAGCTCACATTGCTCTCGCGAATACGTTTGCATCAGCGGCCGGTTGGGATGCGGCTGCTTCGAATAACAACTTGTTGTTTAACAATAATCCGGCAACTCTTACTTCCTGGTTTAACATTCCGCAGTCACTCGCTGCGTTCAAGGCAATCACGGGCGGTGATGCAGCTACAACCTCTGGTGATCCTCAATTTGTTGGCAACACCGACCTGCATATTCCGGTGACTAGTCCCGCGGTTGGCTCAGGCGTCCCGTCCGGTTCTGTCATGGCTGATTACGATAATGATCCCCGACCGTCAATGGCCCCCGACATTGGTGCGGACGAGATCGTTCAGGCTGAGTTCGGACTCGTCAATGCGGGCACGTATTACAACGCGGCTCTCGCCTATGCAAACATGCTGACGGGTAATGTGACCGTGACGCGAGCACTTTATCTGACTGGCGAATCGCGTACAGGAGCGAACACATTGACGCTGGGCTGCAATACGCTCGTCAGCGGTGCAGGCGGCGCCAACTATGTAGTTGGCAACGTCAAAAAGGATTTCTGTGCTACAGGTTTGTTTACGTTTCCGGTTGGTACGATCGACCCTGCCGCTTTTCTCGGGGGGGCGCCGCAGTATACTCCGATGTCGGCAAACATCACGGCGGGGACATTCCCGTCGAGCCTGACGGTGAGCATCACGGATAATTTCCTGCCGGGGATCGTGCAGTCTTCGGCGGTTTCGCGTTACTGGACGGTCACCGAGACCGGAGATCTGACGGCAGATATGACATTTACATATCTCGATCCGACCGACGTCAACGGCAACGAGGCCAATTACAAAGTCTTTCGACGCGAGTTTGGTGTGACCGCGCAGGCCACGCCGAACAGCAACGATCCGGGCGCGAATACGGCAACCGTACTCGGCGTCACCGATTTCTCGGATTGGGGGATCGGAGCATTTGTGCCGACCGCCGCGAACGTTTCCGTCGCCGGACGCGTGACGACACAGAACGGACTGGGGATCAGGAATGCGGTGATCGTCGTGACAGGCAACAACCTGCCGCATCCGATCATTGCAAGAACAGGTTCGTTCGGTTACTATATGATCGAGAATTTACCGGCAGGTGAGACTTACATCGTCACCGTCAATTCAAAACGGTTCACGTTTCAGACACCGAGCCGAGTGATCAGCGTGACCGACAGCATCACGAGCGCAGACTTTGTCGCCAATCCTCAGTAACGCGGGTGCAAACGCCTTCTATCGCAAGGCGATAAGATACTGATCAGTGACCTCATCGTCCAGGATGATCAGCCGCGTATGCGGTTCTGCCTTGCAACGCGCGACGCGAGCACAGTTTCAATTAGAGAAGTATCAGGCACCATCAACGATATTGGGATATTCCACGATTTTTCGCAACGGAGGCGGTGTCCTCCTCTTTTTTCTCCACCTCTTTGAAAACTCGGCACTCAGCGTAGCCATGACTAAAAAAATTGAGCAAATTTCGCGCGAGATCGCGTCACCACAATTAGAATTTATCGAAAACCCTGACACGATCGAACGACGAAATGAAACACCACGCCTTGCCGCTAAACCTATTCGGCCCGCTGATGATCGCGATTTGGGCGGCGACGGCCATCATTGCCCAGCCGGGCGACGAGCTTGAGCAGGCCCGGATACACGCCGCGAATCTGAAGACCGAGATCACGGCGGTCAGCAAACAGCTTGTAACGGTGCCGTCGGGAGCTGAACTGTGGGAAAAACGCGGCGACCTCTACGTGCGTCTGTACACAATAGCTTTCGCAAATGGCCGGACGCGCGCCGACAAACTCGCCGGCGATGTCACCGAGATCGCTCTGGTGACAAAGATCATCGACGATTACACACACGCCGTCTGGCGAGACAGCAAGGCGTCAGAAATGTTTCTAAAACGAGGTACGGCGTACGCTCTCCGCTGGTATCTGACGTCACGCGTCGATTGGGATAATGAAACGCGTGGCAACCGCGATCCGAAATGGAACGACATCGTCGATTGGGAAGACCACACCCGTCAGCGTGCCGTTTTTGCAAAATTTATCACGAATCCCGATTTTCAGCTCGCTATAGACGATCTCGAACGCTCGTCGCGTGGGCGAAATGATGTGGCTGTCGAGGTCGCCGCCGAATGGGCGATGGGCCGGATATGTCTCGAGAGAACACGCAGCATTCCGTACACACGGTCAGAATACGCCCGCGTGCTCGCTGAGAATGGCCCGACGGAATATAAGATTTGGGACGAATACGAAGAGGCGATCCGTCACCTCGCCGGTGCCGAGGGGCAGCAGATGGAATACGGGCCGCTCAAGGTCCTCGTCTTGCCTCTCGGGTTTAGCAACGCCACGTATCGCGACGCTCTTTTTGAAATGTTCCAGCTCAGGGTCACCTACGGCCGCGACGAAGCCGCACTCAATGATCATTATGGCGGGTGGATCAAGGTCGATGACGCTATCGCCTGCAAATTTTACACCGGAGTATACAATGCGAGGGTCAGGCGCGGTGAGTACGACTATGTCATCGACTGGTGGGGCGAAAGCTCCGGCGGCAGACCGATGCTTGATTGTGATGCAGCCCACGAACCGCGCGGCGACGCATATCTTGCCAAGGGCGAATACGCCAAGGCGATTGCCGATTACAGCATCGCCGCCAAATATCCCTCAGCCCTCAAATCGACACCGAGACTCTACGTCAATCGAGCCAAAGCGTATCTGAAACTCGGCGAAAAGCAAAAAGCCCTCGACGACCTCAACACATATCTCTGGCACATCAGCGGCGGCTATGCGATACCCGAAGATTACCTTCTCCGTGCGTCTATCCTGCGCGAATTCGGCAAACCGGAGCTCGCCGCGACGGACGAAAATACCGCAAGCGACATCACGCTGTCGAACGAGACGAACGCCGAAAACCGCAAACGCCTCGGCCTCATCTACGGCACCGTCGTAATGCCAAACGGAAAGCCCGCAAGCGGCGAAACGTCATCGATCGAACTCGAATACGCCGACGGCACGAGAGAACTCTGGTCGCCCTCACTCGACGAACGCGGCCGGTTCGTTTTCGACCACCTAAAACCGCAACCGTTCACACTCTACGCAAATTCCTCCGGGACACCAGCCGAAGTAAACGGCCGCTACTTCGCCCGCAGCCGAAAATTCCTGGCCACAAAAACCCATACCGGCCCGATCACGGTCAAGCTTTCGACGTTTGCAAATGAATAGCCCGATTTGGTGGTAGAAATTGGGGTCAGACTTGCAATCCTGCAAGTCTTTTAGGAGTGGTGCTAGTATCGGAGTGGGGCAGGACGGATGAGGGGTGAGGTTGAGTGAATAAAACAAGGTCAGCCAAACATGAAGGCTCGCGTCACCATCCATAATGAAAACCGAAGCGGTCTACGTCCAGTTTGACGACTCAATAGGTGTATTTTCAAAGCAGGCACGCGTTTCTGCGATTTTTTCACGCTCTTTTCTCTCCGGCTTTCCAAACGCTCTGCCGCCGAGCGGCACCTTGAATTTAGCCGTGGCGCTTTAACCCACGGAAGGCTTCGCCGCGGAGATCCGCGTCGCGTCAGCGACGAGTGAATCGCCCTTGCCAACGCCCGGGGCATTGCGTGCATAAGCCCGCGCGTCAGCAAGGGCGTAACACTCAACCCCGTCATGTCGAGAATCACCACGCCCGCGTCCTGCCTCGCCGTTATGTTGCATACTCACAACGCACGCCTGTACTTGACACGCGTGATAAAATAGATCTAGAAGCTTGATCTTTGAAAACCAGCCAACGATCT
>JAYVUD010000007.1:0-2457 GCA_043788335.1 Chloracidobacterium sp.
CGCCCGGCGCTCTTTTTGGCGATGACGAGGAAGGCGAACCTCCTCCTGAAAAATCCTTGCCGACGCCGATATCGCCAAAATCAACCGAGGGGAACGAAATCGTGCCGGACGAGCGAGCCATCACCTCGGCGCCGTTTATCCATATCGCTTCCAAAGATAAAATAATACTAGCGGACTTTCAGTATGGCGCGGGTCAAATCGTTTTTTTGACAGATCCGTACATTGTTTCAAATTCGGGCATCAGCCTGGTCGATAACGCCCAATTGGCGGTCAACGTGGTCTCGTCGCAAGCGGGTTTGATCGCATTCGATGAATATCATCATGGATACGGCGTTGGCAACCCGTTGATTGATTACTTTGCGGACACCCCTTTTCTGGCGATCGGTTTGCAATTAGCTCTAATTCTTGGTGTAATTTGCTTTACGCAGAGTCGGCGCTTTGCGCGCCCGGTACCTTTAAATGAAACCGATCGGCTATCGAAATTGGAATATGTATCGGCGATGGCGCAGCTTCAGGCAAGCACGCGCGCATATGACCTGGTGGTCGAGAACTTTTATACCGAGTTCCGGCGGTCGGTGTCGAAACATTTCGGCGTCGATAACTACATTACTTCGCGGGCGAGCCTTGCGGCGCTAATTTCCGAACGGACGAATATCCGGGCCACCGATCTTGAAGACCTTTTTAGCAAGTGCGAGGCGATCATTCATGGCGGGCGAACGAGCAAGCGCGAGGTTCTTGATCTTACCCGGCGCCTAAGGGAAATTGAAGATAAATTGAATCTTAAGCGAAAGTGGAAGGAAGCTTTTCGGAAATAAGCGAAAGCGAGGCTTTACCGGAGGTTTAACAAGCTTTTCGACTCCGGAACAATTCGAAATGAAACGGAACTAACGGCTTATCCACAATTGAAGAATGCTAAAATACACACCATCAACAGTTGCACATATCTTAAACGAACTTCGTAAGGTTGTCGTCGGCCAGGACGAAGTCATCGAACAGATCCTCGTCGCGGTTTTAGCGGAAGGCCACGCGCTGATCGAAGGCGTTCCGGGAACGGCGAAAACCCTCACCGTCAAGACGCTTGCCAGGATCATTGGTGCCCAGTTTACGCGGATCCAATTTACGCCGGACCTGATGCCCTCGGACATCACCGGAACAAACGTGTTCAATATGCAGACCTCGCAATTTGCCTTGCGCCAGGGACCGATCTTCACTGATATTCTCCTCGCCGACGAAATAAATCGAACCCCGCCAAAAACACAGGCCGCATTGCTTGAAGCGATGGAAGAACGTCAAACGACGATTGACGGCGACCGGCATCCGCTTTCGCCGCTGTTTACGGTTTTGGCGACCGAGAACCCGATCGAGTACGAAGGTACTTACCCGCTTCCCGAAGCGCAGCTTGATCGTTTTTTACTGAAGATCAATATTAACTACCCGTCGCAGGCCGCTGAACTCGAAATCGTGGCCCGCTGGGATGCGGGTTTCAATTCGAGGCATCTTGAATCGATCGATGTGATTCCACTGCCCGATTTCACCGCTATCCAGCAGTGCCGTAATGAAATCAAGGCAATGAAAACCGAACCCGGCGTCCAGAAATACATCGTCGAAATCGTCAATAAAACGAGGAATCATCCAAACATACTATACGGCGGCAGCCCACGGGCGTCAGTCGCCCTGCTGCTTTGTTCGAAGGCTCTGGCGGCCATTCGCGGCCGTGATTTCTCTACCCCCGATGACGTCCGCGACGTAGCGATGCCGGTTCTCAGACATCGGCTCGCGCTGCGCGCCGAAGCGGAACTCGACGGTGCCACGGCCGATGCCGTAATTACCGATATTCTCAAGACGGTTGAGGTCCCGCGATAAATTGGACATCGCGAACCCGGGTTCGAACGAATCAATAAGTTCCTTCCAAATCGGCGCGGAATCTGAGCGCATCGGAAAATCCCGATTTTACAAATATTTACGTCGCGACCGAAACTAATTGACGGATGGTCGCGTCTTATTCTACGAAGCTACTTTGTAAATAACCGGTTTTCAACTTAAACAGATGAAGAAACCTTACCTCTGGATACTGGCTGTGCTCGTGTTTGTAACCTCCGTTTCCTCCCAGAAGCCGACCCCAACCGTCTCGCCGACCCCGCCGGAGAACGAAAACGACGTCGTCAAGATATCAACCACCTTGATCCAGGTTGACGTAACGGTAACCGACAAGAACGGGAAAATCGTCACCGACCTGAAACCGCAGGATTTTGAAATATTCGAAAACGGCAAGAAGCAGGATATTACGAATTTTTCTTTCGTCTCGAATGTTGCTGATGTTAATGCCGAGGTTAAACCAGCGCCGGTTGCCGGTAACGCGGATCGGATCGATGGCGTTCCGGTTCCGCTGCCGCCGGTGAAAATGAAGTCGGAGCAGGTGAGGCGAACGATCGCGCTCGTGATCGATGATCTCGGCAT
>JAYVUD010000008.1:0-7935 GCA_043788335.1 Chloracidobacterium sp.
CTGAGGTCGACGGTCGCCTTTGCCTCCTGAAACGGAGCTTCCGGCGTCATTCGGATATCCCCGACGTTGACGTCCATCGATTCGACCGCCGCACTTCCCCGTTCTGCTCCATCAGGACGGAACGATCCCGACTGAAATGTGACAAAATACGGTGCGTCGCCGCCGATGGTCACGTCGGCATCGAGTTTACCGAGAAATATCCGGCGCGTAAGGACCAACTTTCCGCCTTCTGCCCTATAACGGATGCAGTCACCGACGACTTCTCGGCCGAGACGTGCAGCAACCTTCGGAGCAAAATCACGAACCTGATATGTGTGCGACATAATGACGTACTGTGGGTTAACCGAACCTATCACCTGTTCACAGGCGTCCGCGTAACCGTCGGGCGTATACGTTCCAAGCTTTGGATTCTTGGCAACAATGACCTTTTCGAGGTCATAGCTCGCGATGTCCTGGGCGAGCGAACAGTCCTTGTCGCAAGGTATGACCGCGGACACCTTAAGCCCGAGTGCCTTTCCAATTTCCTGTGCCGCTGCGATCGCCTCAAGCGAGGTTTTGTTAAGCACACAGTCCCTATGTTCAATGAATACTAAAATGCTCATAAATAGCCCTAACCAAAAATAAAATTATGGCAGAAAGCAACCGCGATTGGCAATCGATGCCAACCTAATGCCGTTGCTTTCTGCCAAACTAACTCCTACCTAACCAACCTGCGATCAGTGGAGAGCCAAAACGCTCGTAACCGGCAGATCCGGCGACCCAAACGCTACTGACGAGGATCCGAATTTCACAGCCACGGGGGACGATGATGTCCTCAACTCGTAGAAGTACCCGGCATCCGCCACGGCTCCGCTGCGCCAGATGGCGAGGTCCGTTTTACCATCGCCGTCATAGTCAGCCGGCACCAGATAATCGGTAGCCTGGTTACCATATGCGAACGATATCAACTGGCCATTCCCGCTATTAGCGATGTACCAGTTGTACTGGCCCGATGCCGTATTCCTGACAGCAACCAGGTCTGTGCGGCCGTCACCGTCAAAATCACCCGAGACAAAGTTGTCGGTAGCCAGTCCGTACTGAAAGCCGTTCGTTCCTCCGCCGGACAGTTTTTGGTAATGAACGGCGTTTCCGCCCGAATTACGGATCACGACGAAATCAGCCTTTCGGTCACCGTCAAAGTCGCCCGGATACGGCCGGTCGCCGGCCGTTCCCCAGCAAACGTAGCTAAAGTAGGTCGCGGGTGACGCCGATGGGTGGTAAAACCAAGCCGCCGCTCCGCCGCAGGGATCGTTGCCGGGGGCCGGCGTGGCCCTAAATACGGCATAATCAGCCTTGCCGTCGCCGTCATAGTCTTCGACGATGGTCGGATCGTCACCGTTGCGGCCGAACTGATACGCCGAAACAGTATTTGTCGAGCTTTGCAGTGTGAAAAAGTAGGAAAGATTTCCGTTTCCGTTCGGAATAGGGCGCCAAACTGAAATATCAGCCTTTCCGTCGCCGTCAAAATCTCGCGGCGTCGCGATGTCGCCGCCGCCAAATCCAACGCCGATTCCCCAGGCGGTAGCATATACGTTCGTACCGTCATTCACCCACCAGGTCGTCTGCGACGTCGAACCGGCCGACCTGGCGACAGCGAGATCAGCTTTGTTATCGCCGTTGAAATCAGCAACACGCGAACGCGGTGCGAGAGCCGCTCCGCTGACGCTGCCATCAAGTTTGAACGGCATATCCTGTGGGATATCCGATTCAGTCGTCGGATTGCCGGTGTCAAAGATATCTCCCCACGTCGACGTAGTCGATACAAATTGTCGAGCGTTCTGTCCGGGGATCCCGCGAGCACCGGTGATGGTCACCGGCGGTGCGAAATTTCCGGTCGCACCGGCATCAAACTCGAAATCCACCCAGTAGTTACCGGCGGTCAACACGGCCGCCGGAGCGACATTAGCATTTATCTGGCGGACAATTCGGGCTGTTCCCGGAACGGAATTCAACGGCGGGCCGCTGTTGGAAATGCGGTAGAAACCCGCGTCCGATGTCGAAGCGAGGCGATTGGTGGTGGTGTCGCCAAAAACTATCGTGCTTCCCGCGTCGCCCGGCCTGCCGCGCCAGATCTGCACATAAACGCCGACGAATGGGTTCGCCACCGAGTTTGTCTGATATGCGTAAAAGAGTATTTGATTGATGGTCCAGGTCTGTCCGACCGGCACATTGAAATCGTCCGCGCAGCGATTTGCCGCAGACCCGGTGACCAACTGGCATCCGACGCCGATCGTCGTATTGGTCGCCGTCGTCGATCCATAATCGTACGAGACTTCGCTCCACTGTCCGGCGGGCGCTGTGACACCGCTTCGCGAAACGGTCCCCGTGGCCAGTGGGCCATTATCGTAAATGATAGATGTCGGTACCGCCGATCGCTGTTGGGCACCCGCATCAAAACCGCCGCCAAATGGGGCCAGCACCAAAAGCGTCATTATCAACGCATATAAACTAGATCCGGCAGCCAAACGCTTGCCATTTTCACCAATAGTCATTTTCGTCCTCCGCAAATAATATTACAGCCGTGTTTCCACGGGTCAATTCCTGTTCCGCCCCGCCATTACGTCAAAAGATTGGCCATCTACATATTTAGCCATACATTCTTTCCGCATGGTTCATACTCATTCGGGCAGAATGAGGCAAAGTTTTTTTTAGTTCCACATCGTGAACTTCTCAAAGTATAGAACAAATACCTCTCTCCTAAAACAAGTTCGGCCCGGCATAACAACAAATGTTCGCCGGGCCGCCTATTTAATTTTTCTTAAAGGCCACGAGCCTAGATCACTCGGGCGTCGTTTTTCAGCCTTTCGATCAACTCGAGCGCTCCGGCCTTGGCATTTCCGTTGCCAAGCATCTGGGTCTGCTTGCTCTTGAGCGGCATATAGACCTTTTGAACGGTCGCCGCCGATGCAAACGCCTCGGGTGACGGGGTAACGTCGCGGATCTCCTTTTTCTTCGCCGCCATGATGCCCTTTAAGGAGGCGTAGCGAATCTGCGAAATGCCGGATTGGATCGTGAGCAAAGCCGGCAGCGTGTAGGTGAACCACTGATACCAACCGCTCTCAAGTTCGCGTTTTACACGAAGCGTATCGCCGAGGCTTGCTTTGTCGACCTCAATAACGATCGTCGCGTGCGGTATACCGAGCAACTCAGCCAGGATCACGCCGGTCTGGCCGTGGCTTGAGTCATCTGACTGCAGGCCGGTGAATACGAGGTCGGCATTTTCCTCCCGGATGGCATCGGCGATCGCCTTAGCGATCTGGTAGGGCGAGAGTGCCTTGCCGTCCTCAACGACAACATGAATGGCTCTATCGGCACCGCGGGCGAGAGCGTCCTTGATGACCGTTTTTGCCGTTTGCGGCCCGAGAGTGCAAACGACGACCTCGCCGCCGCCCTTCGCCTCGACCGTCCGCAGGGCTTCCTCGAGAGCATATCCGTCCGACTCATTGGTCTGCTTAGAGACGTCGGTCTCATTGATCCATTTCTCGTCGCCGGCGATGCGCAAAACCGCATCTTTGTTGGCGACCTGCTTCATTAATACGATGATCTTCATAACAAATTGATGCTAACACAAGATGAATGTTGATTCATTTGCTGTCTGCAATTATTTATCAGTGAGTTTTCTGATTATCGACTTAGCGAGATTTTCGTTGATCTCTTTGTGGCGGAGTACTGGCTGCGACTGCTTCGTAGACCGGTTCGTATACCAGTCGTGATTCCCGCCGTGACGCGTTAGAACACAGCCCGATTCTTCAAGTCGCTTGATCAGATCACGGCGTTTCATTACCCTAGGACAAGTTGCTCGACCTTTCGAACAAATGGCACGTTATCGGCTTCGAGGTCAATTAATAAATCCCTGAGGTTCTCGATCAACTCCTCTTTCGAATAGCCCTGCGTGTCGTAATCCGGATAGTCGTTAAGATGACCAATGTAATATTCGCCATCTTTCCAAAATGTATATTCCAGCGTTCGCATATCTCAAATCTACTCCGAGTAACGCTTGAAGATCAAACATGCATTCGTGCCGCCGAAACCGAAGTTGTTTGAGAGCACGTAGTTGACCTCGGCGTCTCGGGCAGCGTTTGGGATATAGTCCAGGTCGCAGTCAGGATCGGGAAATTCGTAGTTGATCGTCGGCGGCAACTTGTTCTCCATCATCGACTTGACGGAGATTACTGCCTCGATCCCGCCGGCAGCACCGAGAGCGTGTCCGGTCATCGATTTGGTCGAACTAACGGGAATCGTGTATGCAGTTTCGCCAAACACCTTTTTGATCGCCAGCGTTTCAAATTTGTCGTTATACGGCGTCGATGTGCCGTGCGCGTTTATGTAGCCGATCTCCTCGGGGGAAATACCGGCGTCTTTCAGGGCTCGCTGCATCACGCGGATCGCTCCTGAGCCGGTCTCGTCCGGCATCGTGACATGAAACGCGTCGCCGCTCATCCCATAGCCGACGATCTCCGCGAGGATGTTGGCTCCGCGGCGTTTTGCAAATTCGAGTTCCTCGAGGATCAGGAGTCCGGCCCCTTCGCCGATGACAAAACCGTCGCGGGTGGCGTCGAACGGCCGCGAAGCGTGCTTTGGATCGTCGTTACGCGTTGAAAGCGCACGCATCGATGCAAATCCCGCCACCGACATCGGTGTAATGGCACTCTCGGCTCCGCCGCATATCATCGCGTCCGCATCGCCGCGTTCGATGATGCGAAAACTGTCGCCGATCGCGTGTGCCCCGGCCGAGCAGGCCGTTGCCGTCGCCGAATTTGGCCCCTTTGCACCGTGCCGGATCGACACATTGCCGGATGCCAGATTGACGATGGCCGACACGATAAAGAACGGTGAAACCCGATCCGGGCCTGATCTGAGGAGCTTTTCGTGCTCGCGTTCGATCGCCCAGAAATCACCGATGCCGGAGCTAATGTAAGTTCCGACCATCTCGGCGTTCGTTTCGTCGATCACGAGTCCGCTATGCTTCATCGCCTCGTCAGAGGCCGCGAGTGCAAAATGCGTAAACGCACCCATTCGCCGGGCTTCCTTTTTATCAAGAAAGCTCAGAGGATCGAAACCTTTGACCTCACAGGCAAATTTGGCCGAGTATTGCTCAGCGTCAAACTTTTTGATAAAGTCTGCACCGCTCTCGCCGTTCATCAGCGCCTGCCAGGTCGCCGGCACGTTATTACCGATGGGGGTGACTACTCCGAGCCCTGTAACTACTACTCGACGTTTCATAGAGATCAGTTGGTTGAAAACAGAACATCGTTCGCTGCCGGCGGGTCAATATCCCGGTCAGCAGCGAACAATGAGCAACGAACCACTTGCAGCTACGCTGCTTTATGCTGTTCGACGTAGGCGTAAGCATCGCGGACGCCCTGGATCTTTTCAGCGTCTTCGTCAGGAATCTCGATATCAAATTCCTCTTCGAAACGCATCACAAGTTCAACCAGGTCGAGCGAATCCGCACCGAGATCCTCGATGAACCGTGCATTTTCGGTAACCTCGGCTTCGTCAACCCCGAGTTCGTCAACGATGATCTGTTTAATCTTATCTTGTACTTCTGACATAATTTTCTCCTAAGTTTTTAGAGTCTCTAATGTATTGCTCAAACTACCAGAATCTTCCACATTTGCATACGCAACGTCGCGATTTATCTGTCTCACCAGTCCGCACAAAACCTTGCCCGGACCGACCTCGACAAATCGACTGACGCCGCTGGAAACCATTGTTTCGACCGACTGTAGCCACCTAACCGGCGACGAAACCTGCTGTGTCAATTTCCCGCAAACTTCTGACGATACGTCGTTTACAGCGGCATCGACATTATGAACGATCGGAAAATCAAATATTCCGTATTCAAGTTCGCCGAGGTCCGACGCGAGCCGCTCTTGGGCCGGCATCATCAACGCACAGTGAAAAGGGGCCGAGACGTTTAGCTTTATCGCTCGTTTCGCTCCTTTTTCTTTCAATATCTCACATGCACGGTCAATCGCCCCGGCATCGCCGGCGATCACGACCTGCGACGGCGAATTGATATTCGCCGGACTACAAACTTCGCCGCCAGAGGCTTCGGCACATCCCGCCTCGATCGTTGCGACATCGAGCCCGAGAATGGCTGCCATAGCCCCGACGCCGACCGGAACAGCCGCCTGCATGTACAAACCGCGATTTCGAACCGTTCGCACCGCGTCTGCAAAATCGAGTACGCCTGCCGCGACCAGCGCGGAATATTCACCCAAACTGTGGCCCGCAACGAGATCCGGTTTCGAAAACCCCTCGGCCAACGCCGCCCGATACGCGGCAAATGACACCGTCAATATCGCGGGCTGGGTGTTGGCTGTCAATTGCAGGTCAGCTTCGTCGCCCGAAAAACACATTTCCGAAAGCGAAAAACCGAGTGCGTCATCTGCCGCCTCGAAAACCTCGCGAGCGGCCGCAAAATTATCAAACAGATCACGGCCCATGCCGACAGCCTGACTACCCTGCCCCGGAAATATATATGCCGTCTTCGCCATTATGCACAAGCCCGCACGTAAGCGAGGGCGTAACACTCAACGTTGCGTCTTACGCCCTTGCTCACGCTCGGGCCTCCGCAAACTAAAATCGAATCACCGTTCCACCCCACGTCACGCCGCCGCCGAACGCCGTCAACAGCACGAGGCTGCCTTCCTTGATACGTCCGGACTGGATACATTCGTCCATCGCGATCGGAATCGAGGCGGACGACGTGTTGCCCATATTCGCGATATTCGAATAAACCTTTTCTTCAGGTACGCCGAGACGGGACGCGACCGCGTCAGTGATCCTCTGATTTGCCTGATGCGGAATAACGATGTCGATATCGTCGACCGTATATCCGGCTTTTTTCACCATCTCTGCCGAGATTTCCGCCATCGAACGGACCGCTACCTTGAAAAGCTCATTGCCTTTCATCTTAAAGAAATGTTCGCCGTCGTCGATCGTTTTGTGCGATGTACCTAGCTTGGTTCCGCCACCCGGAGCGTAAAGCTGCTCTTCGTAACGGCCGTCGGACCGTATCTTGGTCGCGAGGATTCCCTTGCCCTCCGGCACGGGCCCGACGACGGCAGCGCCTGAGCCGTCGCCAAAAATCACGCACGTCCCACGGTCCGTGTAGTCGACATACTTGGTCAAAACCTCGGCGCCGATGACCAACGCGTAACGGATCTGTCCGGTGCGGATCATCGATTCGACCATCGTCAAACCATACAGAAAACCTGAGCACGCCGCAAAGATATCCATCCCGGCTGCATTTGTCGCACCTATCTGAGCCTGGATCAGTGCTCCGGTCGACGGCATGATTTGGTCCGGTGTCGTCGTCGCACAAATGATTATATCGATGTCGGTCGGCTTGAGACGCGCGCGCTCCAGAGCCTGCAACGCGGCCTTGGTCCCAAATTGCGAGGTGTACTCGTTCTCAGCCGCTTTGTGCCGCTGCTTGATACCGGTGCGCGAGGTTATCCATTCATCATTGGTATCGACCATCGTCTCCAGATCGGCATTCGTTAAAATGCCTTCCGGATAAGAATGCCCCATCCCGATGATTCCCGCGTTTTGTTCTGTCATTAAATTTGAATTAGAACTCAAAATTTGAAAAATTTCAAAAATCTATTCAGATTCTTTGACGTCGATAATCTTGCGGCCTTTGAACATGCCTGTCTTGGCATCGATGCGATGAGGCACTTTGGCTTCGCCGGTGTCTTTGTCAAGATAGAACTGCGGAACCGTCAGGGCATCGTGGGCACGGCGTGTTCGCGTGCGTGAATGTGAATGTCGTCGTTTTGGATTTGGCATTAGTACCTCAAATTAATCTGCCGCAAAGGGAACAAATCGTGCCTTTTGCGGCTATCTAAAATCTTTCAGAGCCGCCCATCTCGGGTCGATCTCGTT
>JAYVUD010000009.1:0-2062 GCA_043788335.1 Chloracidobacterium sp.
CCAAGTTTTCGACGACGTTTCTCTCAAATGTTCCGGTCAAGGTCACCGGCGTGATCGTCTACAACTTTTCGAGATAAGCGTTTAGGACATTTGCCCCGAAAAACCGCGAACGGGCACGAACAGGAAATGGCTAGCAGCCAAAGCCCCTTGTTCGTGCCCGTTCGTGAATGTTTGAGCCTGGATTTGGCCGATCCTAACCACCAAGCATGTCGATCAAACCATCCAGATCGACATCGTACATCGGCACCGGAAACTGCCGTTTCAGTTCGTCATACCGCATACCGTCGAGAAATATCGGTTCGTCAGATTTGATCGTGATCGACGGAATAACGACGAAATCGCCCTCGACCTTATCCTTGACCGCGAGAAAATCCTTGCCCGTCAGCAACCCCGCAACCGAAACGTCGCCGCCGAAATAGGTATTCGGCACCGCCAGCACGGCGTGCCGCGTACCGCTGAGGATATTGTATCGCTCGATCTGCTCACGCAGGATCGGTGCGAACATCTCGCCGGTTAGAAACGTGCCGTGCTTCGAGTGCGGAATGGGGAGTGCGGAGTGCGGATTTTGTTCGGCCGCCTTTTCAGGTTTCATCGCCGCGGCGTGAGTTCTTACGTTCTCTGATCTCTGCGTCTCAGCGCCTCTGCGGTTAAGAATCCCGTCGAATGCGTTTAGGAACGAGCGTATCATGCCGACGCCGTCTTCGATCTGCGGATAATCGCCGTAATGCCGCCGCGATGGGATCGGGACCCCGCCCTTGAGATATATCTCATCGCCCATAAAGGCAAACGTCACGCCGAGCGTCTTGCGAAATTCCTTTTGCAACTTTTCGACCTGTTTGATCGTGCGCACGCAGAACTCGGGCGTGACACGGGTCAATCTCGTATCGGTGTTGTATCTGGTCAAAGCGACCGGAACCACCGCGGTCGATACGACTTTCGGATAATGTGCCGCCAGATCCCGCAAGGTTTTGTCGAGGATCGCACCATCGTTGATCTCGGGACAGAGCACGACCTGTGCGTGGAGCTCGATATCGGCGGCAAGCAGGCGTTCCAGTTTACCGGAGATGTCAGCCCGCGATTCGTCAACGCCGAGCAGGTATGCCCGCGTCTTAAGTTCTGTCGCGTGGACCGAGACGTATTGCGGCGAGAGACGCTGCTCGATGATGCGTTTCATCTCGTCCTCGGTGATCGATGAGAGCGTCGTGTAATTTCCGTAGAGAAATGAGAGCCGGATGTCTTCGTCACGGACAAACAACGACGGACGGGCGTCCTCGGGGTTGCCCTTGCAAAAACAGAATAGGCATTCGTTCGCACATTGCCGCGGGACGATCTGCTCAAATCCGAGGCCGAAATCTTCGTCCTCGTCGCGGTCAAATTCGATGTCGTGCGTCTCGCCGTTCGATTTTTTGACCTGAAAAGTCAGTTCGGTCTCGCCCGCTGTCTGGAATCGAAAATCCAGATAATCACGCACCGGACGGCCATTGATGCGGACAATACGGTCGTTTGGCGCAAGCTCCAATTCCTCCGCCAGACTCTCAGGTGCAACCTCGGTGATGATCACGCCCGGACGGCGAAGCTGTGTAACTGCTGGTGTAACTGCAAACTCGTACATCTATAAATTACGAACCGGGCGATCTCGCCGGGACGAACTATTGATTCTATTACTTCCTAGGCGTCGAATCCACACGAAACGAGTGAACGGCTTTGAATTGATTGGCCTCGTTCGATAGTTGGAGCTTAGAACTGTCACAAATATAGGCTGTGCGGTGTCTTTATTCATAGGGCTCTCTGCCGTATATTCAACAATATGAAGTTTCCACCCAAGACCTTAAGCAGAGCCGTGCTGCTGGCGAGCATCCTGTCCGCGACGGCTGTCTTTTCACTTGCCCAATCGCCAGCATCGAGAATCGTCCCCCGGTTAGAGAAGGGCATTTGCCGGGTTCCAATACCGAACGGCGTGAAAGCGGAGTGCATCGATCTGATCGTCGCCGAGTCTCGCGCGAAAAAATCATCACGGACTATCAGGCTGCCCGTCGTTATCATCAAGAGTTCATTAGCAACT
>JAYVUD010000010.1:0-14193 GCA_043788335.1 Chloracidobacterium sp.
CTTGAGGCCGGCGTCGCCGCTGATGTATTTTGTCCGCCCGTTTGTGCAAAGCCCGCCGGGGCGGGCTTTGCTATTTTTTCGATTGTTTTGAAACTCTCAGAATTCTGAGCCTTGCTAGGTGTTGCCAAAAAGGCAACAAACAGGATCGCGAGAATCGAAATTCGCGCTCCAAAATGCCGTTTAAGTGATGACATACTATCCTCCTCTTGTTGACCGCCGCTGTCGCCGTCCCGAGGTTTCCGGTTCAATGATCGCCCCCGTTTAATGGCAAGTCACCGATATATCCTCTCCAGGGCGGCACACCCCATTGCGTCACAATGACCCGAATTGGGAGAAACAGAAACGCGACACCGATAGTTCTCGATTATCGATCGGCGGAAAATCGTAATATCAAAAGCCGCCCGGATCGCTAGTCAGTTTACTTATTTGTCGCGGTTCCTGCGACGGTGAAATAGCCGTCGTTCTCAGAACTATGACCTAGGGCTTCCTGTGACGATGCCCTTTCGTCGCGATCGTCCGTGGTAACCACCGCATCTACCTTCCAATAATATTGTCCATCCGCAAGATCATTCATAATTTTTAAGGAAGCGGTATCAGTGGCGGTTTGGCCCCAAAAGGGCTTGCCGGGCAAGTCGACTCCCTCAAGCTCCCGGTATTCGCCTCGGCTCGGGTGCTCAGCTTTTTCAGACTCAGTAGTTCGATGCAACTTAAAAAGTTGTACGATGTAGCCGCCAGCTCCCGGCACAGCTTCCCAGGCCAAGGTTGGAGTTCTTTCTGTCGTGCTTTCGCCGTTGGTTGGGTGTGTCAGCCTGATACTCTTCGCTTCTGTTTCCGGACTCTGTTCCAGCCGCAACGGCGCGATTTGCATGGTTTCATCGGCGTTTAGCTTGTATTTAACGACCGCCGGAAGGTACGCTCCCTTCTTTTTTTCCTGTAAAACCATTTGCGATGACTCAGTAATTCGCACAACCGGAAAATATTCTCCGGGAGGCATATTCTTAAACCAGAAAATGCCGCTCGTGTCTGTTCTCGTCGCGCTGAGCCGACTTACCGAAATGCATCCGCCCATAATGGAATCACCCTCAGTAATGCAGAGATAAACCACGGCATTTGCAACCGGTTTTCCGTCAGCCGCTACCACCGAGCCGGTGATACTGGATTTACCGGAGACTGGAGGCTGTCCGTTAATAATTCTCGATCGCCAACTACAGCCGGGCAGAACGAGAAGCCACAAAACAATGGTTGTAAAACCGGCCGCTTTCACTAATTTCATAACATCGTCTCCCTTCTTCTTCGCTCATCCCGTCCGACATTTGCTGAATGCCGCCCTATTTTGGAAACAACGACGGCATTTTATTGACATAGTCACCGGCAAATCCCAGATTTATTGGCATATCACGTTTTTCCGCCTCGGTCTTAAGCCGTTCTCCAATTTGTGTTATGCCCGTGAGATGGGACCTAAATGTTACCGGCTCATCTTCCTTCGTTAAGACCGAGTATGTGACAGACCTTTGAAATGAGTGTTCAAAAAAGCTGCCAACCTGATCCCATCGCACAACCTGTGTGCCTTCGCTGGTCGTAAAGCTGAGTCCTTTTTCGTAAAAGCAAACTTCGTCTTCTCGCGTCCGCTTTAGTCCCCAGAAACACAGAAGGGCAATTGCCAGAAACAGCAACCCCACAAAAATGATAATGCCCGGATCACTCTTCCCCGGCGTGACGTAAAACCAACTCGCAAAACCAAAAATTGAAATTGCTAAACATCCCAAGCCCACAACAAATATCACTATCTGTTTGAAGCGTGACGACCGGTGGACGCTTTGGAGCTGTCCAAGCTCGATTGTTTGTCCGGCAGTATTTGAATTATCCATGATGTTCGCCTCGGCTATTCGCACCTGCTGGTACACGACCTGCGCAGGTTATTAACTTCGACTGGTTTCAGAGGTTTTGACCAAGGCTACGCACGGCCGATTTCCAACCCAACCGGTCAGGCTGGCAACTGCCATCAATGGATACTCAAAACGCCATCCAGAAGCCTGGTTGCCAAAGTCATCCTTAACAGGGTACGAGCGGCCGTATTTCGTTCGTGTCAGCATAAATCTATTTGAGCTCGCCGTCGGAGAGCGTCGCGGGCAGGATGGCTCCACCGTAGCTCTTTAGCGTTCCGACAAAATTTATTTTGGATCCCTTGGTCAATTTGGATGCAGCATCCTGAAATTCTTTTTTCAGTTCAAGGCTGATGTCCGAAATGAGTGTCGTCTTGTTCATTTTTATCGAGACCTGCAAACCTCCGAACGTCCCGTTTGAAACCTCGGCAACTTCGCCAGACCACGCGACGCGCTTGCCCTGGAAATCTTTCCATGACTGCTCCTTTTGCATATCTGTCGTTTTGGCGTCTGAGCCGTAGATCTTGTTGTAGTCGGCCCAGGTTGTCGCGCTGATCTCTTTTGTGGTTGCCGAATTGGCGGTTGACGATGAGTTTTGACCGCCGCAACCGAGAATTGCAAAAAGCAAGATCAGCATCAGGATCAGATTAGTTTTATTTGTTTTCAGCATATTATTTTCCTCTTTTTTGCGTCGATTACGGCCGATGGCAGCGAAGACAACGATCACTGCGACCGCGAAAACTGATTAACTTGTGCAGCCGAGAGGGGCGCCAGGTTTTCGCCTCACGATTAGTCCAATGGGTTACCACTCCCTCATCTGCCGGAGTAATTGTTCGGTATGTAAAGCCTCATTCACGCTCGCCTCTCTTAACCAGACCGTCGAAGGGTCTGTAGCAGAGACCCCAAATGGGGTCTTCGAAGTCGAATCTTTCTTCTGTATTACCACTCGAAATCTGTTTTCCGCCGGCAGGTCACAAACTCTCAGAACAAAATATTTACGGTTACTCCAGCCTGTGACGTGATCGTCCCCAAGTGAAAAATCGATCTGATATCGAATTAATTTTTGTGGCAATCTCGATACGTCGTCAATATAGATCCTCGGAAACCTGTGTGTTGGTGATTTATGTATCCATTCAAGAATGCTGTTTGCACTCAAATCACGAAAACTGATCAGGTTTAATTCGCCATTTGGGCGACGATTGATACGATCGACGGGCCAAACAGGCTTGCCCAAGCCCAAGAGAAGAGTGTTTAACCTAGAGATCTCGTGTCCGGGAGTCAGATAATCCCGCATTGGGGCTTCGTCTTCCTTAAACTGTATGTCTGTCATAAAGCTCTTTCTTTTGGTGTTATGGGAGTGTTAATTATTCCTTCTCGCATCAGGGTTTTCATGTTGTATCTCCTTCGCGAGTTTTATCTCGATGGGGATTGATAATACGAGCACCTTGCGCACATCGAAAAATCATCGACAGGCGTCGGATTTTGGTTTATAATCGGGCTGTTCAAGATACAAGGCAATCTTTACCTAAGAGGGCAAATAAAGTCCTGCAGATTTTCGGAAATTTTTCGGAAAAGATTTGGAAACGGTAAACGGCAGCAAAAATGGGGCTTCGGCGGACGGTCGGCGGTTCGTCTTTGGCGAATTCACGGTCGACCCGTCGAATCGCGTTGTTCTGCACGGCAACGATGTGGTGCCGGTGACGGCTAAGGTATTCGACGTCCTTGTTGTATTTGTGCAGAATCCCGGACGTCTTCTCACCAAGGACGAACTGATCGCCGAGGTTTGGCCGGGTAATTTTGTCGAAGAGGGCAATCTGGCTCGAAACGTCTCTTTTCTCAGAAACGCCCTCGGGGACACGGGCCGAACACACAAATATATTTCGACCGTTCAGGGCAAGGGGTACCGATTCATCGCTGAGGTCGACGAGACCGCCCGGGCCGCATCTGATGTTTCTGTCAAAAACGGGGCCTCGGTCATCGCTCCGGTGGGTCTTTCGATGGGCGATGCCGGCCGTCGGCACCGCACGATATGGATGGTCGCGATCGGCATCTTGATCCTGTCAGGAATAACTCTCATCGCGTCACAGATCGGATTTTTGCCGTCGCAGTCTGCAAACAGGCCGAGTTTTGAACGCGTCAGACAGACCAAGCTGACACAGGACGGAAATGTATTTTATTCGAGGATCTCGCCGGACGGCCAGTACCTTGCATACATCGGGCTCAGCGAGGAAAAGCAGAGCTTAAATGTCCGACAGCTCTCAACCGGTAGTGTTCTGACCATATTGCCATCGGCCGCGGGCGTTAAGTACTACGCCCTTGCCTTTGGTGCCGATAACAGCTTTATTTACTACATCCGAAAGGAGCCGAATGCCGGAACGGGCAGTATTTTTCGTATGCCGCTGCTCGGTGGCCCGTCGCGAATGCTCGTTGGGTCAGCGGAGGGAGGCTTGATATTGTCGCCGGACGGTAGCCAGATGGCGTTCACGCGGATCGACAAAGCCGCCGGGACGGCATTGGTCTATGTGGCGAACGATGACGGCTCCGGCGAGCGGATCGCCGCCTCGGCCAAGTTAGACTCAGCCCACCTCGGTCTCTGCTGGTCCCCGGACGGAAAAAGCCTTTTCTACACCTTCAGACAAAACGGCCCGGACGGCGACAAATGGCATCTTGCCGAAATACCTGCCGCGGGCGGCACCGAACGGCAGATCGGCGAGACGTTTAACTCGAGAATAATGTCATTTGCGTGGATCCCGAACCGCAGCGGGTTCGTGATCAACGCTGTCGACGATGACACCCGGGAGCCACAGCTCTATTTTATGTCCTATCCGGACGGTGCAAAATGGCGGATCACAAATGACCTCAATAATTACTCAAACGTGAGTGTCACCGCGGACGGCCGTTCGATCGTCGCCAGCCAGACCAACTCCGGACGGCAAATATGGGAGCTCTCGGACGACCGGTCCGGGGCGGCGTCGCAGATCACCAGTGCAAACGAAAAGCACTTTGAAGGTATCGATTGGATGCGGGACGAATATTTGGTCTTTGCCCAGGACGAGAATAGCAGTTTTGACAATTTCAACATCTGGAGGATGCGGCCCGACGGCGGCGGACTGCAGCAGCTGACCACTGGAAATGGCGACAACACCGAGCCGACCGTGTCAGGTGATGGCGAGGTGGTGGTCTTTGTCTCTAAGCGGAGCGGCACGCCCCAGCTTTGGCGAATGAACTCGCTCGGCGGCGACGTGCGGCGATTGATGAATTTCCCGGGTAAGACCTACCATCCGCGTATCTCGTCCGATGGCCGAAGCGTCTATTTCAAAGGCTACGTTGATGGCCGGAGCGGGATCTGGCGAGTATCGGTCGGCGGTGGCGAAGCGACACGGTTGATCGATGCGGACACAAATATGTTTGTAATTTCGAATGACGGCAATTATTTGATCTACGCCGCATCCGAAAAGGCGGGCGAACGCGTCCGGACGCACGTCCACCGCATCGATAATTCCGAACCTGACAGGGTGGTAGATATCATTCCCGAAACCTGGATGCAGTCGGCCCCGGACGGCCAGTCGATATTTTACGACACGGCCGACGATGACGTGCGGAATGTCTGGCAGCAGCCGCTCGACGGATCTCCGCCACGCCAGATGACCAGCTTTCATAACGAACATATCTATCAATGTGCGTTTTCGTCCACCGGCGTTCGATCAGCCTGCATCCGCCACACCATCAGCTATGACACGGTGATGATCCGCCTCGACTGATCCGCTCGGTAACGGTTTAGCATCTGTCGGCTGTGTGCCGAACGCGAGCGGGGCGTATTTTCACCACGGGGACCACAGAGTGGATGGCGGCGTTAGAAAGCAATATCCACCTATTCGCATCTTCATTTTCTCCCCTTTTTCACTTTTCCCCTCGGGATCTCTGGGACTCTCCCGGATCAATATACGTAGGCATTCTGCGTCGGGCGGTCGCCGGTGATGCCCCAGGGGATGGCGGCGAAGCCGGAGGTTGAACCGAGCACGTAGTAAATTCCCTGGGAACCCGGACGCCAGACGGCGAGGTCGGCTTTGCCGTCGCCGTCGTAATCGCCGGGGCTCGGGATGTCGCCCGCGGCTCCGAAGGCGGCACCGTAGAACGTCGGAGTTTCGCTGCGAAGCACGTACCACGTCGAGGTCGACGGGCGGAAGATGGCGTTGTCGGTCTTGCCGTCGCCGGTGTAGTCCGCCGGGACGATCATGTCGCCGACCGCACCGAACTGGACACCGTAGAACGATCCGTTGCCGCTATTAAACCGGAACCACTGCCCGAGTGACGGACGGTAGACGCAGACGTCTGCCTTACCGTCGCCGTCATAGTCGGCGGGTGCCGGCACGTCGGTCGCGAGTCCGAATGGGACGACTGCAAATCCGGCAGTCGACTGCTGCAGGTACCAATATGCCTGGGCACCGGGACGGTAAACGGCGAGATCGGCCCGGCCGTCGCCGTCAAAGTCAGCGGGTGCGGGCGTATCACCCGCGGTGCCGAATCCGGAACCGTAGAACGTATAGTCCTCGCTTCGCAGGACGTACCAAACGCCGTTCGAAGGCCTGAAGACGGCCATATCCGTCTTACCGTCGCCGGTGTAGTCGGCCGGGACAAGGATGTCGCTCGGGTTGCCGAAATGAAACGCTCCGAACCCGGTGGTCGAACGCAGAAGGTACCAATCGCCCATCGAAGGCCGGTAAACCGACGCATCAGTCTTGCCGTCGCCGTCATAGTCGAAAGCCACGTGCCGGATCGGTGCCGCGGCCGTGCCGCCACCCCAGAAACCGCTTCCGAGCGAAAATGTCCCGCCCGCCGACGTCGTCCCGGCGACCGCCTCGCCGATCGTTCCGTCGACCGTAAACGTTCCGCCCGCCGCCCGTCCGCCGCCGCCGCCGATCACCGACTTGGTGACGGTAAACGTCCCGCCGGATTGGGCCAACGCCATGCTGACGGCAAATGCGGCGAGGACCGCCAACGTGATTATCAAGCCGAGTTTCTTCATGTTAATTCTCCCTACTTATTTGGCCGGCAAACTGACGCCGACGGGTTTTGTGAACAGACCAGAGCCTTAAACGCGTCGATCTCGGCACGCTGCTCCCTGACCTGTTGCTGTAGTATTTCGATCTGTGCCTGTTGCTCCTTGACGGCGTTGACCAGTACGACGCCGATGCGGTCGTATTTGACACCTTCGACCTGGCCCTTGTCGTTGTAGGTGACGAGCAGCGGTTCGATTGCCGCGACGTCCTCAGCACCGAGCCCGAGGTCGTGCATTCCGCCCTGCTTCCAGTCGAATGAGATAGGTTGGAGTTGCTTGACCAAGTTCAGCCCGAAACCGAAGCGGGTGATGTTAGTCTTGTACCGCAGCGAAGACGAGCACGTCGCGATCTGGTTTGAGGCGTTGCGGCAAAGTGCGGTCGCTCCGGCTGAGCCAAGCGTCGGGAGGGCGACATTGCCGGTCGAATCGATCGACAGCCTCGACTGGCCGGCGGTCGCGTCGTAAATGCTGAAACTCCCGAGCCCGAGCGAGGAACCCGTTCCCGAAGAAAACAGCGTCCACGTGCGACCGCTCGCGGCAGTGTTCTTTAACCTCAGTCCCGTATCGGGCGAGCTATTGGTAAACTCAACCGCCGCTTGGTTCGCATTCGAACCTGCACCCCCGGCGACGCTCAATGGGTATGCCGGAGCCGTCGTGCCGATGCCGACATTTGTGTCGGCCGTTGCATTATTGACGCCGTTGATACTACCGAGCACAAGCGAATTGTTCTGTGCTACCAGTGCATTCGCACCTAAGGCAGTTGCGTTTGTCAGGTTATTGGCCCCGAAATCGGCTCCTCCGCCTATGATCGTATTTTTGCTACCTGTAGTCCCCGAGGTGCCGGCGTAGGAGCCGAAGTAAGAATTGGAGTTGCCCGTAATATTAGACTGACCGGATCTATATCCGACAAAAGAATTAGAGACACCGGTGGTAGTATTGAAACCGGAAGTCGCCCCGAAGTACGCGTTGCCGTTGCCCGATGTTGTGTTGAATCCGGACTCTGAACCGAAGAAAGAGTTGGAGCTGCCCGATATGCTATTGTATCCGGACCCAAAACCGAAGAAAGAGTTGGAGAGACCGGACGTATTAGCATAACCCGCTGTTTCGCCCACGAACGAATTGCGGAGGGTACCTGAATTCGAATTTCCCGCCTGAAGACCGACGGTCAGATTTCCCCCTTGACTACTCAGTATCCTGACGCCACCGATGTTGAACTGCGTCCCGGCGTTAAAGATATTCGCATTTCCCGTACCGCTGATGTTGAAATTGCTTGCCGCTTGGGGGGCGGTGCCGTTTTGGATGTAGTTTGCACTACCCGCGGTCGGAGCGCGGGCATCGGACAATCTCGCGTCGCCGGTCAGGACATATTGGGCGGCAGCGACGCCGCCGAGGCTGGTAGCGTTATTTGCCGTCGCTGCGTTTGTCGCGTTTGCCGCAGTATCCGAAGTCAGGCTCTTGACCGCGTAGGGTGAACTTCCCACCGCCTGCCGTGGTGCGAGCGTGGTCAGTGCCCTGCCGCCCGACAACCTGACCCTGATCTCAAGAAACCGGTTAGCACCGGGAAACTGGCTGCCGAAATCGAGCTTGACGGCAAATGTGCCGTTTGCGACGGCGACCGTGTTCCGCGTCAGTGTTGTACCGATCTGCGTTCCGGCCGACAGGGAATCGAACAGGGCAAACTCAAAGTCGTAGTTGCCGATCGCTACATTTGTTCCGTCCTTCAGGCTGCCCTGATAGGTAAACTCAGTCGTTTGGGAATAAATGGGGGTCAGTGAAAAGCAGAAAGACAGTACAAAAAGTATGATCCGGGCATTCAATTTCATAAACTCCTCCAGTGGAAACGTTTTTGATAACAAGATGCTGCCGGACCGGGCTTTCGCCGGGCCCGACTGCATTGGTGCTCCGTTCCTTAAAAGATAAACCCATTCGGCAGAAAGTCAATCGCTTTAAGCCGGCACCATCTAAGCCCGAATGCGCCGATATTACAAACCACTTCGGCCGGGCACAAACCTATCGGCAAATATCTGCTCTCGGGCTGAGCCCGCAAACAAGCTTTTTAAGTTCGTCAACTTCGGCCAAGCGTCGCTTAAGCCGGTCTATTTCCTTCTGCTGTGCCTCGATCTGCGCTTGCTGTTCCTTGACGGCATTGACCAGTATGACGCCGATGCGGTCGTATTTGACGCCTTCGACCTGGCCGCTGGCGTTGGTTGTGGTCAGGAGCGGTTCGACCCTGTTCACCTCTTCCGCGACGAGGCCCATATCCGCCATCCCACCATTTTTCCAACTGAACGAGACCGGACGGAGTTTGCGGATCAATTCAAGTCCGGGGGGAAACGGATTGATGTTCTCTTTGTAACGCCGTGATGACCCACAAGACCCGACTTCACCCGTGTTCCCGTTAAAGCACAATGGGACATTGGTTCCGACGGCTAGTAGTCCGATTTTGAGTATCCCCCCGATGGCGGTAGTATCGGCCTGGTTCGTTCGACCGATCTGGATCGTATTGCTCGCGGTGACGACCACATCGGACCCGATTGCGGTTGCGTAAGTAAGGGCACCGGAGACAACACCCGAGCCAGCTCCAATTACTGTGTTGTGGTTTCCTATGCCGTTTAAGTGGCCCGAATTGGCTCCGACGAAGGTGTTGAAGCCGCCGGTTGAGGTATTGTCGCCAGAATTGGCGCCGAAAAACGTGTTTGACGTTCCCGTTAAGTTTACAAGTCCTGATTTCCAGCCAAAAAACGAATTCTCCTTGCCGCTCGTGCTTGCGTTTCCGGCCATAGAGCCAAAAAATGAATTGGAAATTCCGGTATTGTTGGCCCCACCCGCACTCTGTCCGAAAAATGAATTTTCGTTGCCGGTTAAGTTCGACGCTCCGCTGAAGGCGCCGAAAAAAGAATTGCTCGTGCCGCCGCTGTTTGTCTGCCCCGAGCCATGACCAAAGAACGCATTCTCCTGCCCGCCTATATTCGCCGTTCCCGAGTTAAAACCAAAGAACGAGTTTCCGGCGCCCGCCACATTTGCTTGACCGGAACCCTTTCCAAAAAATGAATTAAAGTAGCCTGCCGTGTTTGAATTTCCGGAAAGATCCCCAAAAAACGAATTGCCTGTGCCGCTCGAATTAGTTGCGGCACCGGCTCCGTTTCCAAAAAACGAGTTGGATGGACCTGAGGTGATCGTGCCGGTATTTCGTCCGACAAAGGTATTCGACGTCCCACCGATACTAAACACGCGATTGCCGCCAATGTTGTACTGCGTCGTTGCGTTAACGATGTTAGACGAAAGCGTCCCGCCAGCCGTACCGTTACCGCTGATGTTAAAATCGCTAAAAGTCTGTGTGCCCGCACCGTTCTGGATGTAGCTCGGGCTTCCGGGTGTCGGCGCCCGTGCGTCCGACATCCGAGCGTCACCTGTCAACACATACTGGTTCGCCGCCAGGCCTCCGAGCTGCAAGGCATTGGTAGATGTCGTTGCGTTGATCGCACTTATGGCGTTCGTCGCAGTTGTGGCCGAAACGGCAGTCGCCGCATAAAGGCTCTGCACCGCGTATGGCGAACTGCCGACCGACTGCCTCGGTGCCAGCGGTGTGAACGTTCCTGCGCCGGCGGTCCGGACGTGGATCTCGAGAAATCGGTTCGCGCCCGGAAACTGGCTGCCGAAATCGAGCTTGACGGCAAATGTGCCGTTTGCGACGGCGACCGCGTTCCGCGTCAGTGTCGAACCGATCTGCGTTCCGGCCGAAAGGGAGTCGAACAGGGCAAACTCAAAGTCGTAGTTGCCGTTCGCCGCCGCCGCACCGTCCTTCAGGCTGCCCTGATATGTGAACTCGGTTGTTTGTGCATAGGTTGTACTGATGAAGCAGATCGCTGCGAAAAAGACACCTAAAACGAGAGTAGTGAGCTTTGTCATTGTTTTCCTCCGGTGGATATATTCGAGAGAGGTCCCCTAACTTTGGGCTATTTTGGGTGATGCTAACCTGTTAACGGTGCACATGTCGTTAGGATTCGGTTAATTTTTGGTTAATACGTCCCAAAAAAGCCAAAATCACCGCAAACGGTTCGATATACACAAATAATTAGAGGAACCGCCAGGCACCGGTTGTGGCTCGGCGAAAACAGCTCTTAACGGCAAACATCCGCCGTTCGTCTTGCGATCACACGAGCCTTGATCTCTTCGATCTTCGCTCGAGACCATCAACCGTGCTTACCGGTCGGCCCGGTTCGCCGGGGACTAACGAAACTCAATATTGCCATTCACCACGTTGATATTGTTGGGATCAGTTTTAAGGATCATCTCGATCAACATACCGGCGATCTGCTTGTATGCCTTGAGCGTTTCGGGGTTATTGGTTTGTTTTCCCTCGGTATAACCGGCGAGAAGTAGGCCGCTGAAACCGATCATCTTGTTGTAATAGTCCTGTTTTTCGCGATCGGGGATCTTAGCAAATTCGGGCGTGCCGTCAATGACCTGACTCAAGCCGTTAAAGAAGTTGTCGGCACCCGCCTCGCTTGGCTCCGGCCCGTCACGATAGACCGTCACTGCCGTCACGACGAAAAACGTCATTGCTCCGGCGTAGTTATTCCGCCACCCTTTTGCGGCCGTCGCGGATTCAAAGGACGTTTTGGTTTGCTTGAAGATAGCCGAAAGCAGCTTCTTTTCGTCAGCGGTAGTGCCTAGGCTGTCGGCGAAAAGTTTGGCCGTTTCGACGGTGCTATCTGGCTTGAAGACGGCGTAGTTGATGCCGTTGTTTTGAGCTCGGGTCGGTGCCGTCCTCGGGTTTGAACGAACCGCCGTCGGGGCGGCATTGCCGCGGCTAGCCGAGGACCGAGGGGCCGCCACCTTGTTCTTAGCCCGCCAGGCGTTGGCATTTGCCTGTATCACCTGCGAGAGCATCGCCGAACCGGGGTTACGCCATACCGTGCCGTAGCCGCCGTTGTAGCCGCCGGCGTACGGGTTGTACGTCTGAGCCGAGACCGAGGCTGCGACTATAAGACAAAAGACTAAGACGGCCGTTGTCTGCGAGATCGTTTGGACTGTACGATATACAAAATTACTTTTCATATTCTCTCCTACGGTTTCAGGCCAGTGCTCAACCGGCTCACCCTTTCAAAATGGCGACCGCAAATGTGCCGGCAATGTTTGGCGAGGTCTCGCCCTCGCTCAAGCTCCGCAAAAGTGCGGAACCTAATCGTACACGGACAAAACCACTCGTACCGGTAATAGAAAACTCCGGAAAGCGGCCGGGCGGTCCGGGCCTCACTGCCGTCTGGGCTCCGGTTTAGTAAACATAGGCATTAGCGGCCGGTCTATCGCCGCTGAGGCCCCACGGGATGGCGGCAAACCCGGCGGTGGACTGCTGGACGTAGAAAATGCCTTGGGCACCGGGACGCCAGACGGCGAGGTCGGCTTTGCCGTCACCGTCGTAATCGCCGGGCGAAGGGACGTCGCCGGCTGCTCCGAAGGCGGCACCGTAGAACGTCGGGCTTTCGCTGCGAAGCACGTACCACGTCGATGTCGACGGACGGAAGATGGCGTTGTCCGTCTTGCCGTCGCCGGTGTAGTCCGCCGGAACGATGATATCGCCGACCGCGCCAAACTGGACGCCGTAGAATGAATTGTCGCGGCTATTGAATCGGAACCACTGGCCGAGCGACGGCCGGTAGACGGACACGTCATTCTTACCGTCGCCGTCAAAATCGCCGAGTGCGGGAACATCGCCGGTCGTGCCGAATGGAACGACAGCAAATCCGGCAGTCGACTGCTGCAAATACCAGTAACCCTGAGCTCCCGGGCGGTACACCGCGAGATCTGCTTTGCCGTCACCGTCATAATCGCCGGGGACGGGGACGTCGCCGGCGGCACCGAAAGCACCGGCGAACAAGAGCGTCGAGTTTTCGCTGCGGAGGATGTACCACGCACTATTTGATGGCCGCCAGATCGCGATATCGGTCCTGCCGTCGCCGGTGTAATCGGCCGGGACTATCGAGTCTCCCGGGGCACCAAACTGGTAACCGGCAAAACCCGTCTGCGAGTTTAACAGGTACCACGAATTATTAGACGGCCGATACACCGAGGCGTCAGTCTTGCCGTCGCCGTCGAAATCGAAGAGAGTCTTTCGCGATGTCGACAACGGGCTATAGATGACTTTTTCGATCATGTTTGCCTGCGTCGAGCCATCCGGGTAATAGCCCCGCATGCGAATGAACGCACCAAAATGGGTGCCGCTCCAATTCCACTGGGTACCGAAAGATCTGCCAACCGTTGCGAGAATCGAGAAATTCACACCGTCCGACGATTGTTCCAATGTGACGCGTTGAAAATCTGTTCCGCGTCCGGACGCTTGTGTCAATATCCCCACGTTTCCGATCGAAATATTGTTATACGAGCCATATGTCACGTCGTTCCAACGTGCGATGCCGACACGGGGCAAGCCCGCCGCGGATAGAAAGTTACCGACTATTACGATCCGGCCATCGGACTGAAACAGGAAATCCGATACGCCGCCGGCATCGATGCCCGGGCCCGAATATACGGTGCCGCCCTCGGTGAACTCGGCCATTCTGGGAACGTTAAATCCATTTAACTGGGAAAACGTGCCGGCCGCGATTATTGTGCCGCTTCGGGTGCTGAGCACGGTCGAAACAAAGCCGTTCACGGTGTTTACAAAGGTTGTGTCGATGGCCCCGCTGGCGTCTAGCCGTCCAAGATTGAGTTTCGGGCCGCTGTTTTCGATCGTGAAATTACCGCCGATCACGATCTTGTTATTAAAGTCGAGCGCGATCGTCCCGACCTGGGCCGGAACTGATCCGCCGCCACCAGCGCCAAGGAACGGATTGAACGCGACTTCGTTGGTGCCGTCCGCGTTCAGTCGTGCGAGACCGGTTCTTACAGAACCTTGCACAGAGACGATCGCACCGCCGATGATGATCTTTCCGTCCGGCTGGATGGCGATCTCCATCACGCTATTGAGGACGCTCGGATTGAACGATGAGTCCCGTTGCCCGTCTGCCAAAAGCCGTACTAACGCTCCCGTCATGGACCCGTTAACGTTGTTGAATTGGCCGCCAACCAGTATTTTTCCATCGGGCTGTATTCGCAGTGCAGAAACCGCGCCATCGAGAGTCGGGATAAAGCTCCCATCGAGGGTGCCGTCACGGTTGAGGCGTGCCAGCGCGGACCTCGGCGTCCCGCCAACCGCCGAAAACGTTCCGCCGATCAGCATCTTGCCGTCCAATTGGACCGCCATCGCGG
>JAYVUD010000011.1:0-27774 GCA_043788335.1 Chloracidobacterium sp.
GGTGCCGCTGCATTATGCGGTATTAGCGTCCGTTTCCGGACGTTATTCCCCACTCGAGGGTAGATTACTTACGTGTTACTCACCCGTGCGCCACTCTATGCACTCTCCGAAGAGAGCTTTAATCGTTCGACTTGCATGTCTGAGGCACGCCGCCAGCGTTGATTCTGAGCCAGGATCAAACTCTCGTTCATTTCCTAGTTCATCATTTTGATGTGCCTATAATTACTTATAGGACTTTTTGTTGTTCATACGAATTAACACATGGACACGCATATTTAGTTTTCAAATATCAACTTCTATTTGCTTCGTTATCCCGTTAGGGGCGAAACTCTTTATTATACAGAACTCGTTCTGTATGTCAACCCGTAAGCAAAAGTATTTAACTTTTTGTTTCAAACTCGGCGAACCGAATTGCTTCAGAGCAATTTGTGATTCTGTACGATTTGCCTTTCGAAGTCAAGCGACATACTGTCTTTTTTGTAATCTGTCGTACAGACCCGGATAAGGCAGTGTCGAAAACTTAAATGCTCACGCGTGAAATCATAAATTCAAAGAACTCTTATTCGGTTTTTTGGCGAAAATAAATTCCCTCCAATCAATTGAAGGGAAATTTTTCTTCCGAAAAACCTTAGCTCGTTCGTTCGAGCAAAGAGAATGATACCACGTTACAAAGATATGTCTAGTACGCACAACGTTTTTTTTCGATTGCAGGTAGAGGTCGACCGCTCAGGCCGGAAATCGCTAATAGTATTACTATTTCGGGGCCTTGGAGCGGGCGACGGGGATCGAACCCGCAACTTTCAGCTTGGGACGCTGACACTCTACCATTGAGTTACGCCCGCATTTTCAGGCAAAATACGCCTGACAACGTGATTGTGCCACAACCCTTGTGTAAGTCAAAGCATTTTTTATATAGCGAAATCGTCCGAAGGCGTGTACCTTTATATGCGAATGCCACAAAGGCGGCGGCCGGCGGCCTCGATCATCCTTATGAACCAGAATAACGATAGCTACGATACAGTTCCCTATCCGAGTTATACCTTTCCGCAGACGCATCCGGACCGGCTTTCAACGATAGGCTTGATGTTCGGGACCGCCGCGGCCCATCCGGAAAGATGCCGTGTACTCGAGCTCGGCTGCGGTGACGGAACCAATTTACTGTCATTTGCCTATGCCCTGCCGAACGCCACTTTCGTCGGGATCGACTTGTCCGCGGTACATATCGCCAGGGCGGATGCAGCAGCTGCAGGCCTGGGCGTCACGAACGCTGTGTTTCGCCAGGCAGATGTAACGGCACTCGACGGCAACGAACTCGGGACATTTGATTTCGTTATAGCTCACGGGCTCTTTTCATGGGTTCCGGACGGTGTTCGCGAACACATCCTCCGGATCTACGCTGAGTGCCTGGCTCCGCGCGGTGTCGGGTATATCAGCTACAACGTCTATCCTGGCTGTCACCTGCGAGAGATATCGTCGGGGATAATGAAAACACACGCGGACGCCGTCGAAGATCCGCAGGCCAAGGTATCGCAGGGCATTGCCTTTCTAAATCACGTCGTCGAGGCCGCCGAAGCCGGGAGTCTCTATCAAACGATGCTCCGATGGGAACTGGAGCATATGATCGACCGTTCCGCCCAAAATGTGTTTCACGATGACCTCTCCACTTTTAACCGGCCGTTTTATTTCCGCGAGTTTGCCGCGATGATCGGTAATAGCGGCCTTAAATTCTTTTCCGAGGCCGATCCGTCCGCCTCAAATCCGGCCCGTTTGTCCGTAAAGGCTCAAGAAATACTCGGTGTCTGCGGTGACAACGTCGATCTGCGTGAGCAGATGATCGATCTGATCACGTGCCGCAGGTTTCGGGCATCATTAATATGTAAGGCTGATCTGCCAATCGGCAGTTCGATCGACGAGGCTCCGATACGCGGATTCTATCTTTCGAGCAGTATCAGAGCTGACTCTGGCGACGCGGATCCGAAGAAGGATGGGTCGATCACTTTTACCGGCTCAAACGGCACGAGCGTGAGCATCGGCCACGCTCCGACCAAGGCCGCCTTGCTCCATCTCGGAAATATATACGCTAGGAATATAAGTTTTGACGATCTGATCCGAAAATCGGCGGCGGCGCTTGGGCTCGAACAATTGGGCGATGATCAGATCGGCCAAACCGAAGCCATACTTCGGCAGTTTTACGGTGCCGGCCTGGTCGAGCTGCATCGTTATCAGCCAAAGTTCACGTCACTGGTGAGCGATCGTCCAACGGCATCTGCCTTTGCTCGATGGCAGATCGCTAACGGCAGCGAAATGGTGGTGAGCCTCGCGAACCGCAATTTGACGCCGGAAAGTCAGGCCACGCGGATGTTGATCACGCTCCTCGATAATACCCGGGACAAAACTGCACTAATTGAAGATTTGAGCGCACTTATTGCTGTGCCGGAAAACGAAAGGGGCAAGATCGGAGATTTTGTAGACGCGGAATTACAGAGTTTTGCCGGAGCGGGCCTGTTGATCGGCTAGGCTCAAGCGGCCTTCAGACGCAAGAGCATATCGATGACCTCGCGAACTGCGCCACGGCCCCCACGGGCAGTCGTGACGTATGTAGCGGCGGCCTTGGCCGCGTCGACTGCATCCCCAACGGCTATTGGCAGTCCGACAAGCTCCATCAGCGGGATATCGCCGACATCGTCAGCCACGAATGCCGTTTCAAACGGCGTCACATTGGCGTGCCTGATGATCTCGTTAAAATCGGCGACCTTGTCCTTCGAACTGGTCCATACGTACCTGATACCGATCTCGTCAGCGCGGGCCTTAATGATAGCGGCGGCACCGCGACCGGAGATGATGCCGGACTCGAATCCGGCCTTATGCCAAAGAGCGAGTCCCTGGCCGTCTTTGACATCGAATACCTTCAACTCCTCACCGGCGGCCGAAAAATAGAGACGTCCGTCCGTCAGGACACCGTCACAATCCATCAGCAAAAGCCGTACTCGTTTTGCCCTGTCCGAATGATCCATGCGTTTACGTGCCGTTGATCCCGACCTGCGTGTACTTGATGTATGCGTCAGCAAACTTGCCCGTGGCCTTGACCGTCGCCAAGACCTTAGCAGCCTCGGCCTTGGTCCGGCCGGCGAAAACGGCAACGAACGCGGTACCTACCGCGAAATTTTTGTAGTAGTTACTCGCCGGGTTGCCGCAGCGGTCGGCAAATACCTTGCTACTCGGGAAAATCTCCTGGATCTTGAGCCGCTCGGCTTCCGGAAACAGTGCCTCGCAACCTTCGTCGCCGGCGGTCTTAGCACTGGATAAGACGACCGCATAAAATCTCTCGGAGTCGGCTATCACACCATTGCGACCGGTATCGAATGGCAACTCGTTCGGTTGAAAATTGCTCGCGGCTTTACAGACCGCGGTCGGATCGCCACAGACCTTGCCCAATCTCTTAGCACCTTTCTGCGCGACCACGGTACCGGCAAAAACCGACCCGATACAGACGGCGGCGACCAACAATATAACTCTTTTCATTCTCACCTCACCTCGAAAATATCTACCGAACTTAGTTTCCATGCATTGCCCGCCCTGGTCAGGCGAAACACAGCCATTCCGCTCGTGGGTTCACGCGTCAGCAACCGGAGGTTGACGTCTGCCTCGACGAGTATGTTGTTCCCGTCCAGTCGATCTACCTGACGGACCGTCGCTTGCCACTGTTCGGTCGACCCCGAAAGGCCGCCGGCAAACTTTGAGACTTCGCCGGGCATCACCAATGCATCGACGTCCGCTTTTCGGTTTGAAACAGCGGCCTTTGAAAAATCGGAGAAGAAAGCCTTAGCTACGGCGTCAACTGCGGGCGGTGCACCAATCTTGTTTCGCAAATTACGGGCGGCTAGGCTCGCCCCATACTCGGCGTCGGCTAAAATAGCCGCCTCTGCATATTTTACCGCCTGATCGTTCTGATTCGATTTTGCTGCAACCTCAGCGAGACCGACATTTGCCCAGGCAAGGCCGCGGGAGGATGGTAGTTTTTCATTCAACACGTTGCGAAATTCACGTTCGGCGTCCGACGTTCGACCGAGAGCCAGCAGCGAGCGGGCAAGTAGGACGCGGACATCGTCGTAACGCGGCATCGACGCGAGCACCGTTCTGGCGGTCGTTTCGGCGGCGGTATAATCCTGTTTGTCAAAATTTCGCTTCACGGCGAGCAAAACATCCGTATCGGTCGTCTCACGCGGGGCAATATCGTCCGAATAATCGGTCTGCGGGTAGAGTTTTTCGGTGTCGATCTCGACTCGGACCAACTTGTTCGCGGTCTTAAACGTCACGTCTCCAAAGCTCAGAGCCTTGACCGTTGCCGAAGCCTCCATTGTCTGCCCGTTCGACATTGTCGCACTAACTGTAACGGTCGCGTCGATCGCTCCGGTGTTTCGAAGAGCGACCCGCGTCTCCGCACCGTTCGACTGCGGTAGGCCGGCGAGCAGATTCATATCCGTCGTTTTGTCGAATAAATAATCGAGTAGCTCCTTTTCCGACGAGAACGACTGCCTTAGTTTGCCGACGGTCAGGTTACCGTCCTGCATATTCGCCTTCAGAATGCTCGAAAAATCCGCCATCCCGACTTTGCGTGATAGCAGACGCCAGACCATCGAACCTTTATTCGCCACCTCGCCGTAATAGAAATCGTCGACCGGCGAAACCTGTATCAGCGGCGCGTCACGCTTCGAGACTGCGGCATACGCGGTCCGATGACGAAGACGTTCGACATCGGCAACGTCCTTGCCGAATTTACTTTCGATAAACTGTGTCGCAATAAACCGCGGTAATCCCTCGGCGATCGCTCCCTGAGCATCGCCGCTGACCGTGACGGAATTTCCTATCCACAGCTTGGCCGCCGCTTCGGCGATAAACATAGCGGTTTGAGAGTCGATCTTAGATCGGCGAAAAACTGCGTCATCAACGAATACTGTTCCACCACCCGTAAAACCGGCACCGCGACGGGTTGAAACTATCCGCAGCGGTGAATCGGGAGCTGCACCTAACATGCCGGCCGTGAACGTTCGGGCCGCGGAAAAGAGTTCGGCGAGTTCGGCGGCCCGTTTTTGGCCATCAGCGGACGCGCCCTTGGGCATATAGACCTCAACGCCGTTTGAGTTTACCGTGTCCCAGTTTCCGGCCGCAAAAAAAGGCTGGCCGCCAAACTTTTGATCAAATCCGCCGCCATTTGCCGCCCCGGATGAAACCGCGGACTGACCTGCTGTTGCGTTAACCTTGATCGAAAACGGTGCAAAATCGGCTCCGCGTGCAAAAAACCAGCTCGTCGGTGTCGGATACCAGTACGACAGCGGCAAAAACTGAGAACCGGCGGGCGACAATGCGTTGAGGCCCGAGTTTTCCTTGACGCTCAGCTTGTATTCGACGACCGCCGTCAATTGTGCATCGGGTGACACACCGGGAAACCGCATCGCGAGCCGCTGCAGACTGCCGCCGGACCCGATCTTCTCTTCGCTCTTACTAAAATCGGCGGTCGCATCGTTTACCTTTATAGACGAAACGATCGCGAGTGGGCTGATCCGCAGCGTCAGAGATGAAGCGAACTTTCCGGAAACGTTTTTCAACGTCAAGACCGCCTTGTTCGTCATATTCCGGTCCGAATCGGATTGCGGCAGGGTCACCGAAAGGTCGTACTTCTGCACTTTCCAGGTCTGAACGGCACGCGTGTCGTCCTGGGCGTTAACAAAGCTCGTTACGACGAGTAAAACGGAGAAAAAGACTATTGATTTTCGCAATTTGTTCTTCATTTATATGTGAATCAATAAAGATTCCTATTTGCCGCTGATATCGTTAGTAAATTTTGTCGGCAGCTTGATCTCGCCATGCTCGAAAAACGTGGTCGGCACGTCGTTCTGGACATGATAAACGTTTATATTGTCGCTCTTTAGATCCACAAAGACGTAATACGAGTTTCCGCAATTATGCGCCTCACAGCCCTGGGCCATAAAAACGTCCCCGATGATCTCGATCGGCACCTCAACATTAAAATGCGCTTTGAGGCCGGAAAAATCCTTACCAAGCAGCTTTTTAAGCCGACTGCTGACCTCGGGAATATCCAAAAACTTAATGTCGTTCGGATATTTGCCGGCCGATTTCTTTAGAGCGGCGAGATATAGGCCGATTTCCGGTTTGATCTCGGGCTTCGGTGTTGCTTTCGGCGTGTCTTTCGGCTCGGGCGACGGTGTGGGCTTCGCGGTGTTTGTCGCCGTGTTGCCTTCGGATCTGGTAAACCTGGAGATGTCGCATCCTAGCACGGCGACGATCAAAACGGCGAGGACAGCGATATTTTTCATATTAATCTGCCGGTTCCGGCTCCTAGACTTCATTCACTAATTCGTGAATTCGCTTTAGTTTAGTCAGCAGCTTTTCCAAACGGCCGAGCGGAAGCTGGTTCGGCCCGTCGCTCGGAGCATTGGCCGGATCATCGTGAACTTCCATAAAGACGGCGTCCACGCCGCACGCGACACCGGCACGGGCAAAATCTTCGATGTACTGTGCGTGCCCGCCGGTTGCCTTGCCGAGCCCGCCGGGCAACTGCAGCGAATGCGTCACGTCGAACACGACCGGCACCCCGAAAGAACGCATGATCGGGAACGATCGCAGATCCACCACAAGATTATTATACCCAAAACTCGCCCCGCGTTCGGTCAGCAGTATCTTTTCACAGCCCGCTTCGCGAAGTTTGTCGACGATGTTCTTAGCGTCCCACGGAGCAAGAAACTGTCCCTTTTTGACGTTCACGGCCTTTCCGGTCTCTGCCGCCGCGATCAACAGATCGGTCTGCCGGCACAAAAATGCCGGAATTTGCAGCATGTCCGCAACCTCCGCGACCTTTTCGCACTGCCAAGGCTCGTGAATGTCGGTTATCACGGGAACGCCGACCTCGGCCTTGACCTGAGCCAGCACCTCAAGCCCAAACTCCATCCCCTGCCCGCGAAAACTCTCGATCGAACTCCGGTTCGCCTTGTCGAACGAAGATTTATAAACAAAATCAACCCCGACATGCTTACAGATATCGCTTATCTCCTGAGCCATATACAGAGCGTGCTGAGCCGATTCCACCACACAAGGCCCCAGAATAAACGACAACTCGCCGCTCCCAAAAGTTACTTTATCGACAGTAAATGATTGCATTTATTTGAACCGTGAGAATGCACCCAGATTACCACAGATTGCTGAGGCTACGGAATCTGCTCACTCATGGTTTTGTCGTTTCCAAGATGTTGATAAACTCTTACCGTGCTAATATAGCAGAACTAAAAACCGGATGAAAAACGACACAATTTCTGGAGAAAGACCACGACTGCTTGACCTATTTTGTTGTGCTGGCGGCGCTAGCGTCGGCTATCATCGGGCAGGCTTTGATATCGTTGGGGTTGATGTCAATCCTCAGAAGAATTACCCATTTGAATTCATCCAAAAAGATGCACTTTCGCTTAAGCCTGAGTTTTTAGCGTCGTTTGACGCTATCCATGCGTCACCACCGTGTCAATCTTATTCGGATTTAGCCAAAAGAAATGGAAATGCCGATGCTTGGCCGCGACTTGTGGAACCCGTCCGAGAGTTGCTTCAGTTGTCGGGAGTTCCATACGTGATAGAAAATGTTGAAGGTGCCCCGCTAATCGATCCTATTGTACTTTGTGGAACAATGTTTCCTGGGCTTCGAGTTCTGAGACATCGATTATTTGAGACTAATTTTGAGATTACTGTGCCTCCGCATGGTAAGCATCCGAAAGTTCACACTTTTGATAAGCGAAAAAATCATTACGGCAAGACGGATGAGTGGATTGATTTCGTTCAGGTAACGGGCGGTGGAAATTCGACGCTCGCGGCGGCCAGCGATGCAATGGGTATCGACTGGATGACGAAAGGCGAGATCAACGAATCGATACCACCGGCATATACGGAGTTTGTTGGTCGTGCTTTAATTCGTCATATCGAAATTAAGATTGCAAGACAGACATTCCAATCAAGCTTTGCATCGGAAAGCTCCGCCGCAGTTCACACTGCATAGAATCCTTGACCTATGACTATCGCGAAGTTAATCGCCGACCTCGATAAACGCTTGAAAGGCTTTCAAGCTGAGTATGAAAAGTTGGGTCTTCGACCTAAAGTTCTCCTGCTTGTAGACATCTTAAAGCGAACGCGAGGGCTTAACAAAGCCGTAGTCAAAGATTCCGGCATTGATTCGAAAGGGGCTCGCGAAAGGTTGCGGCTCTACATGATTCAGTTCGTCGGCGTCTCGCTCGGTTCCATCGAATTGGAAGTCGTTAGTGGTATTTCCGAGTATGCTCGTCGCATTCGCGAGTTACGTGTCCAAGATGGCTATAAGATAATTGCTGGACCAAAGGAAGAGGAAGAAGCGGGGCTAAATCTGAAAAGTCGCGAATACCTGCTGATTCGTGCCGAACCGGATCTGACAGCCGCGCGTCGTTGGCACATCGCGAACAGGATACGGAGAGAAAAAGGCAGTGCTCAAAGCAGAATGCTTAAGTATCTTCAAGCCAATGTCCAACAAATCGTAACAACGGAAGAGTTGTTTTACGTCGCAAATGATGTGAAAGAATTTCAACGTAGAGTGCGGGAACTTCGAACTGAGCAAGGATATGCAGTAGCAACAATGTTCACGGGCCGTCCCGATCTTCGCCAAGGAGAATACATTTTGGAATCCGCCGCAAGAGTTGCTGAGCCGCATGACCGCAGGATTCCAAAGGCAATTGAGCGTGCGGTGTATGAACGTGACAATAGCACTTGCGTTATTTGTAGTTGGTCACATGCAGTCTGGAGTCGTGAAGATCCTCGCTTCCTTGAGTTGCACCATATCGAAAACCACAAAGCTGGTGGACCAAACTCAGAAGCAAATCTCGTCGTTCTTTGCAACAAATGTCACGACGATGTACATGCTGGACGAAAAGAGCCTCCCAAGCCTAGTACTTGATCGGTCATCAACTTGGAAGATGTAATGGCGGCGCGGCGAACGCGCCGCCATTACTCATTTCTATGGTGTTGGTGGGTCGGGGTCTTTCTTTTTCTTTTTCGGGGCGGATTCGGCGTGGGATGCTGAGGTCCAGGCGGCTAGTTTGCCGGGGTTGCCGTAGTATTTGCTACGGACGATGCCGTCGAGGAGGCGGACTTCGCGGTTGGCGGCTTCGACCTCGTATTCGACCTCGGCGTTGGCGGCGACGCGTTCGTCCATCTCGGTGCCTTGGGTCGCGGTTGCGGCTTCGAAATCATTGCAGGCGGTATTGAGTTGGTCGCGGAAATCGCCGGGAAAGCTGCCGTAGAGAATAAAATCGGCTTCGTAGGCGGCGGAAGCCAGATAGTCGGCGCGGCCGCGTGCGAGGAGAGCGGCTTGATTGAGTTTGCGGGGACGCGGAAACTGGTCGTCAATGCCCGGATGCAGGTCGCGCATCGAATCGGCGGCAGTCGCAATGCGTTCGATCCAAGTCAACACCGTCGTTTTGGTCCCGGTTTTGACGGTCGTTGCTGCCTTGCCCGAGCCGAATTTTTCGGCGTAGGTCGCGTCCTTACTATTGGCATTGTCATAGTGCGTGCCGACGCTCGTAAACAGATCCCCGCCGGGCGTTCCACCCTTGAAATCGCCAACATTGTCGATGCCAAATTCCTTTACCCGCCCGTTTCGTTCGTGATGTCTTCTAAGATCGTCATCCATATGTGTTCCCTCCGTTGTATTTAGCTATTTTCTGCCGGAAATACGGTCCCCAGCACCGCCCAAGCCTTAATCGACACTGCCCAAGCCCGTTCAGGTGTTGCCGAAGCCTTCGCCGACCTCGCCAAGTTTTTCACCGACATTGCCCAAGCCTTCTCCGACGCTGCCAAAGTCGTTTCCGTCAATGCCCAAGCCTGCTCCGATATTGCCAAAAGCGATCCCATCGTTGCCGAAGCCATTTTCGTGAATGCCTGATGCTCCGGTGCTCGTGGAATTGTTAAAGATCGCTTTAATTGCCCTTGATGAGCGGAAATATAACAATTTTCCAAAATGTGCGCAAGTGCCTTACTTCCCGCTCGCCGCGTTACCTGACCCCGAACGTCAGCGCTCCCCAAAAGCTTTCCCAGTCGGACTCGCCGCAGTTTCGCGGGCATCGCTGCATATAGACGACGCGGACGAGCCAGATGCCGCGGCGGTCGAGTTTGACTGCGACTTTGCCGTCTTTGTCGGTGGTCAGTTTCTGGGTCGTTATCTTGTCGCCCTCGCGGTTGTCGACGAAAACCGTGTATCCGTCGAGCGGACGGCTGTCGAACCAAAATTGAAAAGTCGAGGTTCCGCCAAACTTTTTGGAATAAGGGTTATCGAGCGGCACGATCTCGAGCTTGGTGCCGATACGGGTTTTTATGTTGCCGGTGATGTTTTCGCCGACTTGCAGCAGGCTTTTGAGGTATCGCGAGTAACGCTCGCGGCCCGGTTTCTCGGTTTCACCGATCCGTTTTCGCTCGTCGGCGATGTATCCCATTCCCTCATCGCGTAAATATGCTTCAAACTTGTCGGCCGGCAACGTGATATACGCCCAGTCGCGCTCCATTGACAGCATATAGGTGCCCGCCAGATCTGATGAAAATATCAGCATCGGCGTGGCGTCCGTCTCGGCCATCGTCCGGGTATCAAACTTCCCGGCGAGCGAGTAAATATCAAACGACCGCGTCCGCGACGGCTGAAACGGCAATTCCTTTTCCCGATTTAGAGCCTCGCCGGAAAAAAGACGGACGGCGGTCGACTGGTGCAGCTTTACGACAAAGTTATCAGCCTCAAACCAATATTCGTGTGCCGCCGCCGACAAGTACGCACAAAGGAGTATAAAAACCGCTGCCGTTACCCGCATTCTAATCCTCGCTTAACACGTCGACGCGTTCGTGCATCTCAACCGGCGAACTGCTCTTGACGTCGTGTTCCATATTTTCGCTCCGCACCCGATTGCTCCAGGCCGCGGCGACAAACGATACGAACAGCGGATGCGGAGCCAGGGGCTGCGACTTGTATTCAGGATGAAATTGGCACGCGACAAAGTACGGGTGAACAGCGGTCGGCAACTCGACCATCTCGATAAATTTACCGTCGGGCGAAACACCGCTGAAAACCAGCCCCTCGCGTTCGAGGGCGTCGCGAAATTCCGGATTAAATTCGTAGCGGTGGCGATGGCGTTCACCGATCGAGGCGGCTCCGCGATAGATCTCACGCGCTCGCGAACCTTCCCTAAGGTCGCACATCCACTCGCCGAGCCGCATCGTGCCGCCGAGTTCCTCGACATCGACCAGGTCGCGGAGTTTGAAAATGACGGGAAACGGCGTTTCTTCGTTAAACTCAGTCGAATCGGCGTCCCGCAGGCCGCAGACGTTTCGGGCAAATTCGATACAGGCGGTCTGCATTCCCAGACAGATGCCGAAATATGGCGTGCCGGATTTGCGTGCGTATTTGATCGCTCGCAGCATCCCGGCGATGCCGCGTTTACCAAATCCGCCGGGTACGAGCACGGCATCGTAATCCTGAAGTTCGTTCTCGTAATCCTCACGCATCAGGTTTTCCGACTCGATCCAAGAGACGTTGACACGCAGATTGTTCGCGACGCCGGCGTGCGTCAGTGCCTCACGCAGCGATTTGTACGAATCTTCGAGCTCGACGTACTTGCCGACGATGGCAATGCGGACGCTGCCGCCGCTCGGGTCCTTGATGGTCGAGACGAGCTCACGCCAATGTTTTAGGTCGCAGTTCGGAAACGCTTCGCGAGCGTGGAGCATATTTACGATCAGGTCGTCGAGAGCCTGTTCGTGAAACGCGAGCGGGACCTCGTAGATCGTACCGACGTCGAGGGCGGAGATGACCGCATCTTCCTGCACGTTGCAGAACAAAGCGATCTTCTTGCGTAGATCGACCGACAACGGGCGGTCCGAACGACAGAGCAGGACGTCAGGTGCGATACCGATCTCGCGAAGTTCGCGGACGCTGTGCTGGGTCGGCTTGGTCTTCAGTTCGCCGGCCGCGGCTATGTAGGGCACCAGCGTCACGTGGATAAAGATCGCATTATTGCGGCCCTCTTCGTTGCCCATCTGGCGGATGGCTTCGAGAAACGGCAGCGATTCGATATCGCCGACGGTTCCGCCGATCTCGACGATCAGAACGTCGGGTTCGTGCATGTCGGCGACCTTGCGGATCGCCATCTTGATCTCGTCAGTAATGTGCGGGATGACCTGGATCGTCTTGCCGAGATAATCGCCGCGGCGCTCTTTTTCGATGACGGACAGATAAATGCGGCCGCTCGTCCAGTTGTTCGCCTGCGAGAGTTTGGCGTGGGTAAACCGCTCGTAATGGCCGAGGTCGAGATCGGTCTCGGCCCCATCGTCGGTGACGTAGACCTCGCCGTGCTGAAACGGCGACATCGTACCCGGATCGACGTTGATATACGGATCGAGCTTCATCATCTGAACCTTCATCCCGCGGGCCTCGAGTAAACAACCGATCGAACTCGCCGCCAACCCCTTGCCAAGGCTCGAAACCACGCCGCCAGTTACGAATATATATTTAGTCATGATTTCTCTTTTGATTAAAATTGTTTGCGAGTCGCCGCTATTTCGCCGCATCTCCGCGTCCCTCGGTCTCCGCATCGTCCGCCGCCTTTCCTTCCCTTTTCTTCTTCTGATAACGGCCTTCTTTCATCTGGGTTATCACTTCCTTGGACTTTGCCGCCTCGGGATTCATCAGTTCCTGCAAAGCGTTCATCGAGGCGCCAAGTGCCGTTGTTCCTTCGGCAGCGCTGCGTTCAAATTCCTCCGACGTTCGGGTCTTTGGCTTGCTCAATGTCTTCAGGCCGGCGATGACGCCGACTACCAATAATGCGAGGATATGATGCCGATCCAATCACCCATGATTCTCAATCATACGCCGTACCCGCTCCAGATCCGCGGCGGTATCGACACCGATCGAGCTTTCGCCTACTTCGACCACTCTGATCTTCGCTCCGTTCTCGAGTGCCCGGAGTTGTTCGAGCATTTCAGTCGTCTCAAGAAACGTCTGCGGCATTCGGCAAAATTCGAGCAGATATTCACGCCTGTAAACATATAGGCCGGTGTGTTTTCTGAAATCTGATACCAATTTCGGCTCATTCTTAAGAGCCCCTTCGAGGCTGCCGGCCCGACTAACGGCTTCTCTCGGAAACGGTATCGGCGATCGCGAAAAATATAGTGCGTAACCTCGGCTGTCCGTAACGACCTTGACCACATCCGGACTCAGGACGTCGTCGGAATGGTCGATCCGCTCGCAGGTCGTCGCAATATCACATTGCGGATCAGCGATTATCGCCTCGACAGCAGCATCGATCGTCGCGGGCGAGATCGTCGGTTCGTCGCCCTGTACGTTTACAATTATCGACCCTTCCAGCAATCCCACCGCGACCTCGGCGACACGGTCGCTGCCGGAACGGTGGTCGGCTGACGTCATCACGGCCCGGTAACCGTATGAAACAACCGCCTCAAAGATTCGCCGATCGTCTGCGGCAACGATCACACTCGAAACTAATTTAGATTTCAGAGCCTGCTCAACCGTATAAATGATCAGCGGTTTCCCGTTGATCGGCAACAAAAGTTTGCCGGGCAAGCGTGTAGACGCATACCTCGCTGGAATGATTGCCGTCACTAATTTTCGAGGGCTGTTGCCGTGTAGCTCCACGGAACTTTAAGTTAGCGTCATTTAGCCTAAAACTCAAGAACGAAAACAAGAACTTGGAACATTGGTGCCATTTAGCTAAACTCATCAACGTGCAGAACCTGGACCAGAACGAATATTACTCACAGCTTCCGACTCCGGACGAACCCGCCGCACCCGTCGTCGAACCAACGCCAAACGACCCGCCGTGGAACAGTTTGACGGCGGTCGCCGTCTGGATCCTGAGCGTGCTCCTTATTTTGGTGCTGCCGAGTTTGTTTCTGATCGCATACCTCGGGATCAAAGGAATTCCGATCGCCGGCAATACCGGGCTTAGGGAGTTTGCCCTCAGCGATCCGACCGCAGTGCTTCTGCAGCTGGGATCGATCGTTCCGGCACATTTGATCACCCTAGCGATTTGCTGGCTCGTCGTGACGCGTGTCGGCAAGCACAAGTTCTTTCAAACGCTCGGCACCAGCCTCGGTGGATTCAGGTGGTGGCATTTCGCGTCGATCCTGTTAGCGATCTACGGGTGCATTATCATTGTCGCTCTGATATTCCCCGAGCAGGACAACGATATGATCCGGATGCTCCGATCATCCAGAGCTGCGGTCGTGATGGTGACCATACTTGCGACATTCGCCGCCCCGATCGTCGAAGAGATCGTCTATCGCGGCATCCTGTATTCAGCGTTTCAGCGGAGCATCGGCACGTTTGCCGCGGTCGCCGCCGTCACGCTGCTATTCGCCGGTGTCCACTATGCTCAGTATTGGGGCAGCCCGGGCACGATCATAATGATCACCATACTCAGTCTTTCGCTGACGCTTGTTCGGGCATCTTCGAAAAATCTGCTGCCCTGCATCATACTCCATTTTCTCTTCAATGGATTACAATCCGTGGTAATGCTGCAACAGTCGCTCGGTCCCACCGATCCGGTCGAAGGTACGGCCGCTTTGATCCGCCTCATAAACTAAAGACGCGGGAACACCGAAGTGCTCCCGCTTTTCTGCATGAAAAAAACCTGGTTACTGATTATGCTTATTTGTTGACGCCGGTGCCCTGTCTGTCGATACCGGAGGCGGCGGAGGCGGGGTGTAAGTCGGTGTCCTGTCGGTTGAACCCGACGGGCGGTACCGATCGTTTGACGGCGAATAATTGCCGCCTGACGACGGTGAATAATTGCCGCCCGAATCCGATATCCCCCGAACGCCTCCCGAGCCCTCCATCCTGACAAACGGCGGTATCGGCGACCTGTCACCCATGGACAATATCGCAGTTACCGGCGGGTTGATCGCGCCGCCACCTCCACCGCCGCCATGTGGCGGTGTATAGATGATCAGCGGCATATCGAAATGGCAAATACAGTTTCCATATCCGAACCCATACGGCGAGCTCCAACCATTTCCGAATGGCAAGAAGCAATATCCACCGAACATCGCATTGTAGACCCACAGGCCGAACGATCCGTACATACCCCAACGGCCGCTATTAAACGAACTTAAAAGTGAGTTTCTCAGGGCTTTATCCCTGAGTTTTGCGGTCTGTTTGGCGAGTTCCTTGCCGCGGGCTTGGCTCCACGTTTCAAATTCATCACGATTTTTGCGGTTAAATTTCTGAACCGTTGCGACCCCGCCGTTAACCATGCCGGCAGAAAATCCGTTCGTAAGCAAAGTTGCGTTGCGGTCGCCCAATAGAGCTTCACCCTGCCAGACCTCGACATTTGCCCCGCCGTCAGGCGTTACGTCAATGCGGAACACGCCCGATTTGATGAGCAACAGTCTCGCTTTTGGCGTCACAATGCGGATCTTAAAATCGCGGCTCGCAAATACCTCAAATATCGCACTGCCGCTTTTCAGGCCGATCCGAAGGTCGTCGAGCGACGTTGTCTTAAAATCGAACGAGGAATTAGGTCCGATCCGCAGGAACGAGCCCGGATTGAGCAAAATCTCGGCTCTGGCATCCGGTCCGGTCGAAACGACATCGCCGACTTCGATCTGGTCACGCCTGGTCAGGTATCCGCTGCGGCCATCGCCGCGGAGAACGCTGACCGGACCCTCGACATAATTGACGCCTCCGGCTTTGGCCGAGATCGTATACTTTTCGCCTGCCGCGGCAACCGCCGCGTCACGATCCGTCTGTGCCGAAACCGTCTGAAACGCAATGAATGCCATAGACCAAAGTAAGATAGCTCTCACAAATCTGTTTTTCATCGTACTTTCCTCCCACACGGACTTTTCTGGCTTAAGTCTATTCCGTTTTCGCCGATATATCAATTAGATTCTTCCGGACCGGCAATCCGGTCGACCCGAAAGAAAATATTATTTTGTTAACAACCATTGTTTCCATTTCGTTATCTAACCAGATGCCTGAAAAGCGGGACACGCTGTCCGCAGAACAGTAAATTATATGGCAACGTTCAGAGATCCAGATAGATGTTTTGCTCCACTCGAGGTGATCGAAAGACTGCTTCAGATTCGTTCAGAACTCGGTTTCACGGAAACCGTGTACATTGACCGGTCAGCCGAACTGACCGATTTTTTCGATGCCTACGGTTTCGATATTTACGCGTTTTCAACCAAAAACGACAAGATCAATTACGACGACTACACATCTCCGGTCGTGCCCGGCGGCGACAACGTTCATTTGTCCCTGACGGCCCATTAACCTTTTCTACTACCCAACTGAAGGAACGCGGAAGGACCTCCAATCTAATGGAACCTTCCGTTTTCATTTACGGGTCCATATTTTCTTCGACGGTATCGGTCATCGATCAGATGGCCTTTACGATGAACAACGTTCCGTCATCGTCAAGAAATTTTCGCTCGGTAAAATCGGCAACGCCCTTGCGAATATGATCGATGAGCTTTTTCGCCGGCAGATGGATACCGTCTAGAACACGTTTCGCAAATCGCTCCTGGCCGTACTCCTCGCCGTTCGGGGCCGTCGCCTCAGTAATTCCATCGGTATAAATGACCATTACCTGCTTCTCCTCGAACCGGATGAAATGCTGGTGGTAATGGAGATTCGGAAACATACCCAACGGCATATCACCGTATTCGACGAAGCGATATTCGCCGTCGGGCTTGATCAACAGCGGCGGATTATGCCCGGCGTTCGAAAACACAAACGTCTTGTTTGTCGAATCGAGCATGCCGTAGACCGCCGTGATGAACTGGTTATCGTTGATCGAATCGCGGAGCAGGTCGCTGACCAGCGAAAATGCAATATGCGGAGCATATCCTATCTGGATGCACGACCGCAGCGAAGCACGTAAAAATGACATCAAGAGAGCTGCCGGGATCCCCTTGCCGACCGCGTCGGCGACGACGATCCCGATCTGGTCGGTAAACACCTGCACCCAATCGTAATAGTCGCCGGACACCTCCTCTGCAGGGAAAATGTACGCACTGATATCAAAATTATCGATCTGCGGATCAGCCTCGGGCAGCAATTCCAGCTGCACGTTCCGCGCGATCTCGAGCTGAGCCTGAATTCGCTTCTTTTCGACCACCTGCTCGTGAAGCCGCACTTTTTCGATAATGATCGCGACCTGCGACGTCAGCAGTTGCAGGATCGCCAGATCGTCGTCGGTGTACGCGTCCAGAACATCGCTCTCCAGGTCAAACACGCCGATGACATGTTCATTTGAGATAATCGGGGCGACCATCTCTGAGTTTGTCCGTTCGCGTGCCGGAAAGTATCGAGTGTCACTATGGACATCGTGACAAATGATCGGTTTTCCTGTTTGTGCAACGGTTCCGAGCAATCCCTCGCCCATCTTGAGCCGTGGCTCGATCAGGTCAAAGCTGATCTGGTAACCGCGTATCGCCTTTGATTTGAAAACGTACGGGTCGGCGTACTCCGGGCCAAATTCGATCAGGTAAATACCGGCAGCGTCATACGGCACGAGCGACCCGAGCGTGTCCATTACGAGATTGAGCACCTCGTCGAGGTCGAGCGAGCGGCTGATCGTCTTGGTAATGTCGAGCAGCATTCGCAGTTTGTCGACCGTCGAAAGGTCGAGCGTGTGATCGGGATTGCTGCTTACGTCATTGGTCATCGATTATTCGCCTTGGAATACATTTTCCTTATACGCGTCCCACAAACGCGATACCTTGATCCTATACTCTATCAGAGCACGGCTAACATCGAAGTGCCGGGCCATCTCGTTGATCGTCCGTCCGGCCAGCACCATTCTCTTCAGGGCCGAAAACGGCACCAACGCGGCGGCTCCGGTCGAATATGCCTCTTCTTCGATCGCTTCGTTATAATCACGGGCGATCGTCTCGCCTTTATTATTGGTATTTTTGATGGCCAACCGGCTCGGCTTGTGTCCCAGAAAGACGTGGCAGACCTCTTCCATCAGTGTGGCATTCTGCCGATTTTTGCCATGCGTCGGATTGAGAATGATCAGCCTGCGTCCATCCGGCAGCGAATGCGATGCTGCACCACCGGACCATTTTTCGCGTCCGGCACCGACCAGATGAACTTTGGTCTCCTCGCTTAGCAGCGGTTCAATATCGGCAAACGACGCCACCAGCAAATTGGCAAACCGCGCCAAAGCAAACGGGTCGAGCCGTTCATCATCGCGCCGCAACCCCGCAAACTCGCGCAGACCTTTTGCACGCATTTCGTGGTGCCGTCCCTTCGTGGTCGGAGGTACGTCCGATGCATCAACCAGCTTCGCCATTACTCCGCGCTCCGAGTTCTGCAGGTCGCACGCGACTAAACTTCTTTATACTCCGAGTCGACATCTTCGGTTGATAGGGCGACGCGGTAATTCTTAGACTGCTTTTGCTTTGTGATGAGCAGATCGTCTTTTGTTTTGAGCAGATCGGCTCGGTTGTAAACCGAGAGCTCAAAATTGTAACCGTGTGTGATCGCATCTTTCGGACAAGCCTCGACGCAGAATCCGCAAAAGATGCAGCGGCCGTAATCGATATTGTAGACCTTGGCGTATCGCTCATCACGGCCGACACGTTCCGCATAGGGACGTGCATCGTCTATTGCCTCAATATAAATGCAGTCCGACGGGCACGCGGCCGCACAGAGATAACAGGCGACACACTTTTCCTTGCCGTTTTCATCGACGTGCAGCAGATGCTGGCCGCGATAACGCGGTTGGACCGTGATCGGTTCCTCCGGGTATTGTACCGTCCATTTTTGCCGGGGGATCTCGGCCATCGTTCGCCGCATCCCCTTGATAACGGCGACAGTTGATTGGATTACTTCTGAAATTATTGACATATCCTTTCTATCTAGAAAGTATCGAGGCACCTATCAGCCCCGCATAAATAAGTATGATCACCACGTAATATACTATCGTAACTGCCGCGAGAATGCCGCCGGCGATCATTCCGCCGAGAGCCAACCCGCGGCCGCCGTAATTGGCCGGATCTTTTTTAATATTCTTTAGGCCAAGATACCCGGTGACCAGTGCCGCGATCCCGGTCAACGGCGCGATGTAACAGCACAGCGACACTATGCCTAGGATGAGCGAAACGATGGGCAGAGTCTGATTGATCGCCCCTCCGGCAGGCGGCGGTTGGAACGGCGTATTCTGTCCGATCTCCTGATTTTGCCAACTCGCATCGGGTGCCGGCGGCGGCGTCCAGGCCGCCGGCGAGAGGTCCTGCTGAAACGGCGAACCGACCGCAGGTTGAAAAGGTTCAGGCTCCTTGAATACCGGTTCGGCTGGTGCAGGCGTAAACTGCTGTTCCTGAACCGGCGTGAAAGGCGATGAGGGAGTGTCAAACGGTGAAGCCGGCGGAAACTCCTGCATGATCGTCGGCGGCTCGACGTGCTCCGGTTCCGCAGGTGTCGGTTCCGAAAATACCGGTGGAGCAGCATCGAACGGCGAGACGATCGGCGGTGCGGTCGCTCCAAAATCCGGTTGTGGCGAACTATGTTCCGGTTCAGTTATCTCGGGAGCGGCGGGCGAGAGATCGCCGAATGACGGCGAAGGTATCTCGGGCTCTGTGAACCTCGGCGGCTCCGGGGACACGATCGCGGGAGTTTCCGGTAATGGGTCGGCTGGAACATCAAGACTCCCCATCGCCTGACGCATCTCGTCTTCGGAGACGTACATTGTCTTTAACGGATCGACCGACGGCAATTCCAGTATGTCGTCCGGGGCATGGATCGGCGGGAGCGTGGCGTCGCCGAGCGGCGCCAAGACTTCGACCTCCGGTTGGGCAACTTCCGAGGTTTCAACCGCCGGCTCAAACGGCGTTGGCGTCTCGACGTTTGAAACTACCGGAGCGGACGGTTCCGCCACGGGTTCGAGTGTCAGTTCCGATATATCGATCGGACGGGCAACTATCGTTTTGTACGGATCCATCGGCGGAGCATCCTCGACCAACGGCGTACCGTCGGCCTGACAAAACCGCATCGAATCCTCAAATGTCTTCTGGCAGCTGGGGCATTTTTTCATAGTTGACCGTCCTCAGGGTTCTGGTTAGGAGTGCAAGCTCTAGCTTGTCTCCTCGGATTAATGTGGATCACAAGCTAAAGCTTGCAATATATGCCTGTTAAACTCTCAACTTTTATACCGCTAACGCTAAACTAATTCAAGTTTGCTGAAGAAGTATGCGATCTCGATCGCCGCATTCTCGTCCGAATCCGAACCGTGAGCGGCGTTTTCACCGATCGACGCAGCAAAATCCTTTCGGATCGTGCCTGTCGCTGCCTCAGCCGGATTGGTCGATCCCATCAGCTCGCGCCAGGCGGCGACGGCATTTTCTTTCTCGAGTGCCAGCACAACGCACGGCCCGCTCGACATAAATGTCGTCAGTTCGTCATAAAAACCTTTACCGGCGTGCACCTCGTAAAAGCCCTCAGCTTGCTTCCGGGTTTGATGAATAAGCTTCATCCCCCGGATCGTAAATCCCGCACCCAAAATGCGCGAAATGATCTTTCCCTGATTCCCTGCCCGCACAGCGTCGGGCTTGATGATTCCAAATGTTGTATTGTTCATTGTAGTTCGTGTCTATTTTATTTGTTAAATTGTTGAATTTGATTCCTACTGTTGTTTGATATTGTCGTTGTCGATCATATCGCAATCGTCACACGGCCTCACTTCTAAGGTAATATCCAATGTCTGCCGGCCGCCATGTGTCGGCATTACCCGGTACTCTTCAATTTTGGTCAGTTGAAACCCCCGCGACTGGATTTCAATCGAGTAATTTCCCGGTTTCACTTTGATCTCGTATTCTCCGTTAGCATCTGTTTTTGTAACCGCTTCCACCTTGTCCTTTCCAAGTAGTCTAACAATCGCATTAGGTACCAATGACCCAAAGTCATCATAAACACTACCCGCGAGAGTAGATAAATCAAGGTCGTCCGTCTTCCTGTGATTGATCTTGTCCTCCCGTTTACCCGCGGCCGGCACTTTGATCGGCTCGGACGGAAGACACTCACCCCCGGGACCACAGGGTTCATGATCTGTTCGGCCAAACAAAACAAAATCTCGTGTCAACGTACCGTGTGTGGAATCCACCACCAAAAACTCGGCTATCCTAGCTGTCCAAAACCCCGGTGATGCAATTTCAACAACGTAAGTCGCCGGTACAAGTTCAATCGCGAATGAACCGCCACCATCACTTTTACCGACCATTACCTGACCTTTGACATCCGTCGCCCGGATACTCGCTCCGACGATCACGGCACCTGACTTATCGTAGATCACCCCAGAGAAACGAATCTTCTGTCCAAAAGCCGAACCCGACAGCAAGATCACCGCGACGATGTAGAAGAGTGTCGTTACAATTTTTCTCTTTCGTGTAAAGCTCGTAACTCTATAAGCGTTTATCGACATCAGTCACAAATTCATTACAAAAACCGCCCGATCAGATTCTCACTTATTCGATGCGGCTTGCCTGTTGCCCGGTCGCACATACACCAGACCGTTCTTGCTTTGACCAGAACTTGACCGCCGCGGTGTATCTCGGTGAACCGTTCGCAGGTCACTGCGGTCCATTCGCCGACCCAGGTCGTGGCTACGACCTCGTCGTTCGAAAAAGCCGGTCTCTTGTAATCGATCTCGTGCCGGACGACGATCCAAAAAAACTTCGCCTGCATTTCAAAGGTCGCGGCGTCTTGCCAATGTGCCACTGCAACATCCTGGATCCACCGAACATACGCAACGTTGTTCACGTGTCCGAGTTCATCGATGTCGCCTTTGTCAACGCTGAATGAGTGCGAAAACTTCATCAAAGACCTACCGCCCCGAAATGCACGAAAAACACCGAAAGAAGTAATTAGTAATTCGTGTCTTTTCGTCCATTTCGCGGGCAAATCGGTTTTAGGCCGCCGCCCGCTGTGCCAACACCTCGACGATCGCTTGACCAATATCCGCCGGGGACTGTACGACACGAATTCCGGCAGCCGTCAATGCTGCCATTTTCTCTGCCGCGGTTCCTTTCCCGCCCGAAATGATCGCTCCGGCGTGGCCCATACGGCGTCCCGGAGGTGCCGTCTGGCCGGCGATGAATGCGACGATCGGTTTGGTGACGTGCTCTTTTGCATAAGCCGCAGCGTCTTCCTCAGCCGTGCCGCCGATCTCGCCGATCATCACGATGGCGTCGGTGTCGGGATCTTCTTGGAATAAACGCAGAGCGTCGGTGTGATTGGTCCCGATGATCGGGTCGCCGCCGATGCCGATGGCCGTCGACTGTCCGAGGCCGAGTGCCGTCAATTGGCCGACCGCCTCATACGTCAGCGTCCCCGAACGCGAAACGACGCCGATACGGCCTTCCTTATGGATATGGCCGGGCATGATGCCGATCTTGCATTTTCCTGGCGAGATTATGCCGGGGCAATTTGGCCCGATCACTCGCGTGCTGCAGCTCGACAGGTACTCCTTAGCCTTGACCATATCCGCAACCGGAATGCCCTCGGTAATACAAACAACGAGCGGTATTCCCGCGTCCGCGGCTTCCATGATCGCGTCCGCGGCAAACGCCGGCGGCACATAAATAACAGATGCATTCGCTCCCGTTTCACGGACAGCGTCGGCGACCGTATTGAACACCGGAATGCCCTCGTGCATCGTACCGCCCTTTCCGGGCGTTACGCCGGCAACCACATTTGTGCCGTAGTCGACCATTTGCAGCGTGTGAAACGTGCCTTCTTTACCGGTAATTCCCTGGACGACCAGGCGTGTATTTTTATCAACTAAGACGCTCAATTAATTTTCTCCTGAATAACGTTTAAGAACCGCCGTTTAAGCCAAAACGAGATTATATCACGCCGCATCGGTCGACCAAAAAAGCCGCCGAAAATGCCTCACATAAATCCCGCATCTGCGACGCTAATCCGGAGAACCTTTTTCGTGGGCAGACACGATGCATCCCGCAATCCGTTACTGACAGATTTTCCGACTCGTTATCGGCAATGCCGAGCCTCACGCCCGCCACCGGTAGTTTGTCAGATCGTCATGCTCTACCCTTCATTTTCGCTTGTGACTCCGGAAATTTCACTCTGCCGGATCCACGGCTTGCCCGATATATTGACCTCGCCAAGGACGCTCTCACACCCGAACGCCCATTTTTATTGGTCTAAACGATAAGCTAAACAATGTTGGGTAACGTTAAAAGATAGTAGACACAATCATCGTCAATATGTATACTCTATCTAGAGGCGGATGGGTTTCGACCCTCACTATCGTTCCGATCCTGCCTTTTTTCCACAAACTTCCACGGAGGACTCCTACAGATGAATATCCCACCCCTACGGTCTACGTGTACTCGTATACCTCTTATCGTTGCGCTCGCAGGAGCGTTAATTCTCGCTTCGTTTGCCGCGGCAAATGGACAGAAAAAAGCGGCTATCGCAAAGGTCAACGCGCCGACCAGCACAACGACGACGTTCGGACAATTTTTTGAAAGATATGGCGACAATGATTTCAAGTTCGCATTCTGCAACAGCGTCGACCCAGCGAACACAGGTCTTGGCATTCACGCCCGTTTCGAAACGGCCGGTGGTGTCGGAGGCGTCCCGATCTATTTCACGTACCAGAACGTAAGTGGCCTTACGATGGGTCTTAGAGGCCCGCAGCGTGCCCATCTGGTCGTAACCTCGACGACAGGATCCGGAGCAACAAATGTCGGGATCAATTTACAGCCCATCGACGGCACCACTACAATTCAGGTAATTCGCGACTCGCCGATGGACATCGGGAACGGTCCAAAAGCAAACCTTCTTACTGTTAACTTCACAGGCATCGGAGCAAACTACCCTATGATAGCTGGAGTGGAAGGCGGAAATTCCGCGAACCTCCAAGCATCGACACCTAATCAAGCGGTTTCGTATACATCGGATTTCCTCGACTTTAGCAACCCCGGAAGCTTTGACAAATTAAATGCTGCACTTAGTTTTTCGTCAGTTAGTCCGGGTATATCGATTTCCCCCGTCAACTCCACAGAGGCAGCCACGTCGACGTTTCTTCAGGATTTCACCGCTGCCGGTTCAGGTACCTTCGCATCTAATCCGGCTCCACTATATCTTGGCCCGGCGGCGGGATCGATCTGGGTAAGCGGCCGAGTAATGACAAACGACAAGGCCAGCATCGGAACGGGCCCCGGTGTCGGCGGTGCCGAGGTTATATTGACTGAGGGAAACGGAAACGTACACGTTGTGACCACCACCCCGCTCGGATATTTCCGGATCGATGGAATCACTGCCGGGCAGACCGCGATGCTCGCCATCCAATCGAAACTCTACAATATCGACCCACAATTGCTGATCCTGAACGACTCGATCGACGAATTGATCATTATTGCTCAGCGTTGACCCGATCACGCATTATCCGACTAACCGACCGGCCGCCAAACTGCGGCCGGTCGTCTTTTTTGGTGAGAATGACGACCGCACTGTCTTTATGCCTGGCCGCGATCGCGGTCACATCACCTCCGAAACAGCAGCGGCTAAACCGGATCTAACTGCCCTAACTGCTTCATCCGCGCTAAAAAACCGTCAATTCCTTGAACCTTTTGCTTTTTAGACCCCCGGTCGTGCAATTCTGACGCGGAGCACAGCGTTAGGTTAGTTCGACCGTTTGACCATACTCGGGGACGACAACATTCCAGCCGAATGTGTCGCGGATGTGCACGGCCATCGCTTGCGCGGCCTCGGGTTCGCCGTGGGTCGTAAACACGGTATTCGGTGTGTTCTTGAGGCCGCTCAGCCATCGGATCACTGCTTTCCAGTCGGCGTGGGCTGAGAATCCCTCGACGCGTTCGACGTGGCAGCGGACGGGGACCCATTGTTTCATTATCTTGACTTCCCTTTCGCCGTCGAGAATGCGTCGGCCGGTCGTGCCGGCGGCTTGGTAGCCGACGAAAACGATCGTCGCGTCTTCATTCGGCAGCAGCCGCATCGCATGGTGCAGGACACGGCCGCCCGTTAGCATCCCGGATGCCGAGATGATGATCCGGGCACCTTTCATATCGTTTAATCGTTTCGATTCATCGCGGCTCGACGCGGTCGACATCGACGCGGTCCGCAGCGGATGGCGTTTGTGGGCGAGGATCGACGCGTATTCTTCGTCGTGCTCCTCATGCCAGCGGTTGTAGACCTGGGTCGCCTGAGCGGCCATTGGCGAATCGACCACCACCGGCAGCACCGGTATGCGTCCCTTTTCCTCGAGTTCGCGAAGCATGTAGAGCACCTCTTGAGTGCGCCCGACCGCAAAAGCCGGGATCAGGATCGGGCTGTTACGGCGGACGGCGTGATTGATAATGTTGGCCATCTGCGTCTCCGAGTCGATCTCGCCGTGCAGGCGGTCGCCGTACGTCGATTCGCACATTAAATAATCGCAATCGGGCGGTGTTGCGGGTTCCTTGACGATCGGCTGATCGTAGTGTCCCAGATCGCCGGAGAACAAAAACCTGACCGCCGAAAGCTCCCCTCCTGCCTGAGGAGGGGTGGCAACCGCTTCGGCTGACGGGATGGTGGGAGCAGGCCTCGCGTCCGCCAACTCGACGAGCACCAGGCTCGCACCCATAATATGGCCGGCAACGCGAAAACTCGCCTTAATGCCGTCGCATATATCCACCGCGTTACCGTCATTGGCTACCGGGCGCAGGCGTTCGAGCGTCGCCCGCACATCGTCTTCGTCGTAGAGTGGCATCGCCGGATCGTGACTGGTCAGGTCGTGGCGGTTGCGATAGTCGGCCTCCTCCTCTTGCAGGCGGGCCGAATCGGGCAGCAATATTCTTAAAAGGTCGCCCGTCGCACGCGACGTCGTAACTTCGCCCGTAAATCCGAGTTTGACCAGACGCGGGAGCCAACCCGTGTGGTCGATGTGAGCGTGAGTGATGATGACCGCATCGATCTCGCTCGCCGTAAACGGCGGGTCCTGCCAATTACGCTCCCGGAGTTCTTTTAACCCCTGAAACAGCCCGCAATCGACCAGGATCTTTTTGTCGTTGTGCTCGATCAGATATTTAGAACCCGTGACGGTTCCGACGCCGCCGTAAAATGTAATGCTCGCCATATCTCTCGAATCTAACAGAAAACAAAAAGGTCAAGCAATCGCCTGACCTTTTACGGATCGAAAATTGTTATAAAACCCGGTTAGCTCACCGATTGGTTCGGGAACCATATCACCTTTGTCGGCGCGTTTGCCTTGGCCTGCTGTTTTTGGAGCCGAGCTGTGAGCATCAAGAGTTCAGCCGTTTCGCCGTGCTTGCCGAACGATGCGGTGCCGAAATAAAGCTCCGGCTTGATGGATTCGGCCTCATTGACAAAGAAACTGCTCGTACTGATACCGTTAATTATACGGGCGATGACCTCGGCGGCGATCTCCTCGTTCGCGGTCGGCAGTATCGCCAGAAATTCATCATTTGAGGCTCTTGCGAAAAAATCCATCTGCCGCAATTGGCTTTTGATGACCTGAGCGATCGAACCGAGCATTCGGTCGCCGGACGCGTGGCCAAACCGGCTGTTCATTTCGTAAAAATTCTTAATATCTATGGCGAGTATCGCTAACGGACGCTCCATCGGACGACGCTGCGTCTCGGCGATCTGATTTTCGAGCACCAATTGAAACGCCCGCTCATTCGGGAGGTCGGTGACCGGATCGGTAAGAGCGGTCGAGACACTGCGTTCGAACGATATCGAACTAAGGATCATCGGCGTTATCCGTTCGGCGATCGCCTCAAGTATGGTGATCGAGTTGCCGTCAAACGCCGTCCGCGAATCAGAATACAATTGGAATATTGCAAAGACCTCGCCGCTCCGGATCAGCGGTACCGCCGCCGACGACCGAAATCCCATAATTGCCTCAGCGGGTAGCGACTCTTTGGTCGTCAACATGCCGCGGTCTATTTGTGCCAGTTCGGTCGCGATGCAGCGTCCGGCCAGTCCCGCGTCGAGAACGGATTCGAGATTCCTGAGTTTCTCGGCGTTTTCGCCGGTTGCCTGCACTATCCTGATACAATCGGTCGACCGGTCCACGAGATGAAGAACGCAGGCCGTGAAAGGCAGTATCTCGTTCACCTTATTCGCCACCAGACGAAACATATCTTCCGATTTCAACTTTCCGCCGAAGAATTGGCTGGCCTCTTCGATAGCGAAAAGACGTTCGTCTGTATTTGGCTCGCGAGTCGAAACCGGGATCGCAGTTTCCGAGCCAGGTCGATTGCTCAGATAATGAACGACGATCGCGGTTACGAGGTAAGCGACAATGATGGCGGAAAATCCTTTTGATTTTGACACGACCTCAGACGCTGAACTCGCGAGGCCGAAGGTCGCAATGATCGCAACCAACGAAATGCACGCCATTATGACCGGATATACGTTCTCCGTAAATTTGTTTTTACTTCGTCGAATTGGCTGACTCATGGAGGATCTGCGGAGGTCATCGGACGGAATAGGCAGGTGGAATTGCCACTTATAAGGTTAACTGCTAAAGCGCAATTTAGTCAATAACTTATTTCCGGAGCTCTCCGCGCTAATTTCGATAAAATAGATTAAAAAATAATTAAAATAAATATTCACAAAACCTCATTTTTGATCGATCTTAGGTTGACTAACCGGAAAGCTACCACTATCCTTAGCCTTGCTCGGAAAAGAAAGAG
>JAYVUD010000012.1:0-5550 GCA_043788335.1 Chloracidobacterium sp.
CGGTGACGACCCAGAGCAGCCTGAGCCGCTATGCGATCATTCCTAGTGGCGACGCGAGCTGGACGCGGGCTCAATACACTTTGACGATCGAGGTCCAGTCGATCGACGGCATTCAGAACAACGTTTCGGTCAACGCCAAGATCGAGGGCCGTGCCGGAAACGGGCTCGGGTCGGAATGGCGAACGCTGCAGAGTTCGGGGTTGGCCGAGGACGAGTTTTTGTCAAAACTGGTCGAATTGGTCACCGGAAATTCGCCGGAACCGAAACAGGACGGGCAGTAAACCGCTCGGTGCCGGCGGTGGAAAGAGGTTGAGGTCATGCTTCGATATTCCATAAGATTGCTGATCATATTGACGATCGGGACGTTTTCGTTCGCGGTTGCAGCCGGACAGGCGACCGGCGGCGTTCCGTCGCTGTTTCCGAAGCCGGACGACAAAAACGACGGGCCGAACAGCGTCCAAGAGATGCTGAAAAAGCTCGAGATCGAAAAGGACAAAAAGGATTTTGAGCAGATGCAGTCCCGAGGCAAACAGGCCCTGGAGCTCTCGACCGAACTCGATAAGACCGTCGAAGCGGGCAACCAACTTACGGAAAAGGATAAGGCCAAACTGGCAACGCTCGAAAAGCTCGTGAGAAAGATACGGAGCGATCTCGGAGCGTCAGACACGGATGCCGACGATGAGGAGAAGGCGGTCGCGAAAGACAAACCGCTGTCATTTGCCGCCGGTTTTAAGTCGCTCCAGTCCGCCACCGTAAAGCTCGTCGGCGAGCTTGAAAAGACGTCGCGATTTACCGTTTCCGTTACCGCGATCCAGACGTCGAATGCCGTCCTCCGTATCGCAAAATTTCTCAAATTTTGGAATTAATCCCGAATGACCTACATGTTTCGCTCAGTTACCCTTATTCTGCTGAGCCTTCTGCTCACGGTAGCCGCATTTTCACAAAAACCGGACGACGAGGTAATCAAGGTCGATTCGTCGATCGTGTTGGTCAACGCGACCGTGACCGATGCTACGGGCAGATCGGTGTCGAGGCTGACGCAGAAACAGTTCAGGATATTTGAGGACGGCATTGAGCAGCCTATATCGTCATTTACATCGCAATCGACGCCGTTTGCGGCGGTCATCTTACTCGACATTTCGGGCAGTATGGAAGAGCGTGTGAGCATGGCACGCTCGGCGGCGATACGATTTCTGGGCGGACTGAGGTCGGAGGACGTGACGGCGATATATAGTTTCGATTCGACCGTAAAGCAGGTCCAGGAGTTCTCAAACAGCCGCGACATCTATGAGGGCGTCTTTGACCTGAAAGCGCACGGAATGACCGTTCTCAACGACGCGATCTTTAAGGCGGCGGTCGTTCTCAGCAAACGACCCGAGAAACGGCGGGCGATCATCGTGCTGTCAGACGGAGCGGACACAATGAGCGGCAAGTCGCAGGACGCGGCTCTCAAGGCCGCGATCGCGGCGAGTGCGACGATCTACACGGTCGATATGGCTTCGACCGAGGACCACACTCCGGGGCGCGCTCAGAGCCAGAGTGCACTGAAATACTACTCGTCCAAATCCGGCGGCACATTCGTTGCGACGCCCGGCGGTCCGGCGATGCGGCAGGCTTTTAAGGAGATCGTCGAAGAACTCGGCAGCCAGTACACCCTCAGCTACGAACCGTCGAATACGAAGAAAGACGGCAAATTTAGATCGATCGAGATCAAGGTCGCACAGCCCAACCTGACCATCCGCACCCGCAAGGGCTACAACGCACCGAAGAGTAAGTGAGCCGCCTGCGGTTCTTTAAGGGCCTGCCGGAAAAGCTCTGCTTTTTCCGTCCTTTCCCTTCGCCGAGTGGAAAAGCTAGGCTTTTCCGGTTACTTCTTTTCGCCGAGCGGAAAAGCTGTGCTTTTCCGAAATGCTCCCTATAATTTCAGGCGGCTATGCCGCCGATCGGCTAGGAATGGCGGCGTAGCCGCCTGAAGTTTTATTTGGGCCTGCCGGAAAAGCGGAGCTTTTCCGCTCGGCGAGAGGGAAAGAGGGTTTTCCGCTGGGCGAGAAGAGGTGTCATTTCTTTTCGGCGAGCGGGCTCATTCAGGAAAAACTTGACCCGAGATCTTTTATGGAACGGTAGGATGATTAGCAATTTCCGGCCGGTAACGACCCGGGAATTTTGGCGGACTTTTGATAACTCAGAAGCCGGGTATTCGGGACCGATCACCGCACTCGGATATGAGCACCTGGACCCTTCGCCGGATATGGTCTCCGGCATGGGGACTCGGTAATGAGGAAATTATTTTTAGACTTTAAGATTTTCGCTTGACAAAGCAATAAATGCTGTGCTAGAGTCGCAGGACTTCGAACGATCTATTCTACACACGCGGTCAAGCCCCATCTCGTGTGTACCGCACAAGCCACAAATAGTGCGGTCATGTGTTAACTAAAGTGCCGCTCCGGACACTCTCGGGCGGAGTTGTCCGCGTCCGCAGCACGGACCGTTCATCCGGCCCCGTGCAATGCGGTCCCGACGACGCAGTCGTCCGGGAATGGGATGATCGTTTTGGAATGAATATGCGTATGAAATTTATCGGGACAGGTATTTTGGCAAACGATCTATTTCACGCAACGTTTTACAACCTAACCCGGGCTCTTGGTAACACAAGAGTCGAATACCTGAGTTTGATTTCTAAGCTCATCTATTTATCACTAACCCCCCGTTGCGACTACTTCCTTGGGGGGTTGGAATCAACAGGAGAATAACAATGAAAAGACTGATTCAGATATTATTGTTTGTTGCTGTCACCGCATCGTTTTCATTCGGGGCAGCAGGAGGCTTTGACCAGTACGGATACAACTATCAATCCAGATTATTCGTCGGGGCAGCCGACGGCGTGGACCGAACCCTCGACGGCACGGTTTGGGGAGATCCCACATATGCTCGCGACCATCTGGTAATGAAATGGTCGAAGGCTTGGGACGATGCCCGTTTTCACAACGCCGTTTGGACGTGCAACGCTTGGATAGACAATGAATGGAACGGTATGGTACCCGGCGGAAGCGGCTTTACCGAACATACGAAGATCGTTTGGGTCGGTTCCACCCTATCGGCTAGCGCGTGTTGGAGAGACGGAGGCGTTTCAATTTGGGGTGATTTCGAAATCATCTTCGATCAAGGCCAGGACCCGAACTTGGGACACCAGTGGTACACACATGCGGTGCCATCGGGTTATGGTGGCAATTAAACGCCGGAATTGCCTGCCGCCGCGACGTTCCGGAAGGTCGGGATTTACTGAAAAAAAATGCCAGCGTTGAGAATGCCGCTTCCGGCAAATAGTTAGACTCATTACACAAGTATTGTTTAAAAAGAGAGTGCCGATCTGAGAGGGTCGGCACTCTTTTTTGTCCCGGTTTACGCAATAGGATTTTCAAACGAGTTTTCGGCCTTGTTTATTTGGCTTGCCGCGTCCCGGCCGGCGCAACGCCGCAAGTCCGTTTTCCCTTCGCCGAGCGGGGAAGCTATGCTTTCCCGAAAGGCTCCCCATAAATTCAAGCGGCTTTGCCGCTCGCTTTCAGGAGTTGGCGGCGTAGCCGCCTTAGGTTCTAATAGGGCCTGCCGGAAAAGCGGAGCTTTTCCGCTCGGCGAGAGGAAATATGGCTTTTCCGCTCGGCGAGAGGAAATATGGCTTTTCCGCTCGGCGAGAGGAAATATGGCTTTTCCGCTCGGCGAGGAGGACTAGAGGTTTTCCGAGATTTGCCCTATAATTCTTCGCTGCTATTCAGCTGATCTATGTTCCAGATATCTAGGACAACGGCTGCGTATTATTTCACTTCGGTTGCCCATCGCCGTTTGCCCATCTTCCGCACTGACAAACTAAAACAGGCCGTTTGCGACGCATACAGCGAAACCCGAAAAAATCACGGTATCCTCATCCTCGCGTACGTGATCTTGCCGGATCACGCCCACACGCTAGCGTATTTTAACGACGAATTGAAAGCGGCTCTCAGGCTGCTGAACGGCGTTTCCGCGCGGCGGGTGTCCAATACTTGAAGGCCAATGGTTTCGAGAGTTCCCTGCTCAAACTCCGCGGCGAGACACGCAATCGAAATCACAAGCATTCCGTCTGGCATCATCACAATGATTCGCTTGAGATATTTGGCGAAGACACTTTTAGGCAGAAAGTCGAATACATCCATATGAACCCGGTTCGGGCAGGGCTCGTGAAAGACCCGCTCGAATATCAATTTTCGAGCGCACGTCTTTGGGCGGGCCGACCTGCACCAAACGAGCCACTAACGACCGATCATTTGGAAATAGATTGGAGATAGGTAGGCATTTCCTTTCGCCTGCCGGAAAAGCTGGGCGTTTCCGCCAGGCGAAAAGATGGGCAGGTTTAAGGAATTCGCTAGTGCTTATCGCCGGCGGCGGCGGCTTTCTCTTTGGCCTTGATCTCACCGATGTGGTCGGCCTTTCCATTGAGGGCCATCAGGTACGTTTCGACGCCGAGGTCGGGATACTTGGCGTGGATCGCGTTGGCCAGTTTGTCGAGCTGTTCCTTATGAACGAGGGTTTCTTCGGCAAGTTGGGCCGCCGTAGCACCGGCCGGGTAGTCCTTGGCGAGCAGCAGGCGGTACGCTCCGCAATTGCGGTGGTCAATGATGATGACCTTTTTGATATTGTGCAGTTGGATGGCGAGACCGACGTGATTCCAGAAAGTCGCTCCCCACTCGGGGTACTTGGTGTTGTTGACTCCGAGCGAGGCTCCGGCCAGGACGACATAATCATATTCATCGGTGAGTTTGAGGTCTTGCCGCATAAATTCGCCGACGTGATCTATCAGGCGATAGTCCATACAACTGAGCAACAGAGCCTCGGCCTCGCCGCTCATCATCCACGGGTTGTTGGCCGCCGGGGTCATATCGGCCGCGGTTGTCAGCGGGATCGGGTCAAAGCCCGCACGGTAGGCAGACGAATCGTCGGTCGAAAAGCCGTATACGGGCAAAATAAACAACACGGCCGCCACCGCGACGGTGAGAATAACAGATTTCATCATTTTCATATTGGGTTGTGTTACTCCTGCGAGTTAAGTTTCGATGTCTATTCACTATCTGAGAATTATCGTAGTTTCGCTCTCAACGTGTACCGAGCGGTCGGATGGGCGACGACATAGATGTAGTAGTCGCCGGTTTTCGGGATCTTGCCGGCCCATACATTTCCCTTATCGGCCTCTTTTCCGAATTTTACAGGGGCACTGCTGAAAAAATCTAATTGCCGGCTGACGGTAAATTCGGCCCGGTTGTCGCCAGCACGCCGCCACGAAATGTTAACGCGCAATGTTTGGCCTTTGCGGGCACGGATCACATAGCTTTTGTGTGCCTCGCCGCCGACGGTGCCGCGGGCCGTCGCGGGGCCGTGGAGGCGTTTTTTGGCGACAGTGTCGGTCTGTGCCGACACGGTTAAAGAAACGGCTGCCAGAACCGCAAAAATGAACGCCAGGCGGCCCAAATGTCGTTTAATCGTTGGTCGTATATTCATAACATCTCCTATTTGACAGATATCCGA
>JAYVUD010000013.1:0-4010 GCA_043788335.1 Chloracidobacterium sp.
AGACGTTCGTTAAATATCGCACGTCCGACTGTCGTGTCGATGACCTGATCGATGCCCTCGCGCACTGTCGCGTGCATCACATCCTGGTTATGCAGCTCCATATCCAGGTCGATCAGATCGCCTTTCCAGCGAAGACGGATCTTCGTCTGCGTTTCGACCAGTCCCGCGTCGAGTGCGAGGATAACGTCATCGATAGCACCGAACGCCTTGTTATCGCCTTTCATTTTGTCGCGGGCAAGCGTCAGGTAATAACAGCCCAGAACGATGTCCTGCGACGGCACCGCGATCGGCTGTCCGCTTGCCGGCGAAAGCAGATTGTTCGACGCTAGCATCAAGACGCTGGCTTCGATCTGTGCTTCGGCTGAAAGCGGAATATGCACGGCCATCTGGTCACCGTCGAAATCGGCGTTGAACGCCGTACAGACGAGTGGGTGAATGCGGATAGCTTTACCTTCGACCAAAACAGGTTCGAAAGCCTGAATACCGAGACGGTGAAGCGTCGGAGCACGGTTTAAGAGAACCGGATGCTCGCGAATAACTTCTTCGAGAATGTCCCAAACGATCGGCTCTTGGCGTTCGACCATTTCGCGTGCCTGTTTGATCGTCGCGGCGTGAGCGTCTTTCTCGAGCTTGTTGTAGATAAACGGCTTGAACAACTCCAGAGCCATTTTCTTCGGCAAACCGCACTGGTGCAGCTTGAGCTCAGGGCCGACGACGATAACCGAACGTCCCGAATAGTCAACACGCTTTCCGAGCAGATTCTGACGAAAACGTCCCTGTTTACCTTTGAGCGTTCCCGACAAAGATTTGAGCGGACGATTGTTAGCTCCGCGAAGCACACGGCCGCGGCGTCCGTTGTCAAACAACGCATCAACTGCCTCTTGCAGCATACGTTTTTCGTTGCGGACGATAACCTCAGGAGCGTGAAGCTCAATGAGTTTCTTAAGACGGTTGTTGCGGTTGATCACGCGGCGATAAAGATCGTTAAGATCAGATGTCGCGAAACGTCCGCCGTCGAGAGGCACCAGCGGGCGAAGCTCCGGCGGGATGACCGGGATCACGTCGAGGATCATCCACATCGGATTGTTACCCGAACGCAGGAATGAATTCGACACCTTCAAACGCTTGGAATATTTAAGCTTTTTCTGTTGCGAGGTCTCGACCTTCATCTTGGCACGAAGCTCTTCGACGAGCTCGGCAATGTCGATCTGCTGGAGCAGATCTTTGATCGCCTCGGCACCCATTTTCGCAACAAACTGATTCGGGTAGTCCCGCGTCAATTCGCGAAAACGCTCGTCCGTAAGTAGATCTTTCTGCTTGAGATCAGGCACGTCGCCTTCGTCAACGACGATGTAGGTCTCAAAATAAAGGATCTTTTCGAGGTCGCGCAGGGTGATGTCGAGCAAGTGGCCGATTCGCGACGGCAGTCCCTTAAAGAACCACACGTGCGAACAGGGCGAAGCAAGCTCGATGTGGCCGAGGCGTTCGCGTCTAACCTTAGACTGCGTGACCTCGACGCCGCATTTGTCGCAGATAACGCCGCGATGCTTCATGCGTTTGTACTTACCGCAGAGACATTCCCAATCAGAGACCGGGCCGAAGATGCGGGCACAGAACAGCCCGTCGCGCTCCGGTTTGAACGTTCGGTAGTTGATCGTCTCGGGCTTCGTGACCTCGCCGTGCGACCACGAACGTATCTTCTCCGGCGACGCTAAGCTGATGCGGATCGCTTCGTAATTTGTGGTCAATTGTGTCTTGTTATCGTTATTAAATCGAAACATATATCTCCAAAAAGAGTTTGTAGAGTTTCTTGAGTTCGTTGAGTTTTGAGATCCGATCTCTAAAAACTCAACGAACTCTACGAACTCACGACTAGTTAATCAGCTCCTACGATGGCATCAACGCCGGCAAGTACTTCCTCGGGATCGATCTCATCTTCCTGGATGAGCTCGACATCGAGACATAGTGACTGCAGCTCACGAACAAGCACGTTAAACGATTCGGGAATGCCCGGCTCGAAATTCGAAACGCCCTTGACGATAGTTTCGTAGATCTTCGAGCGGCCGGCGACATCGTCGGATTTGCATGTGAGCAATTCCTGCAGAATGTGTGCAGCACCGTATGCCTCAAGAGCCCAAACTTCCATTTCACCGAAACGCTGTCCGCCAAACTGTGCCTTACCACCCAGCGGTTGCTGAGTAATGAGCGAGTATGGCCCGATCGAGCGGGCGTGGATCTTATCGTCCACAAGGTGTGATAGTTTGAGCATATATATGTAACCGACGGTTACCTTTTGCTCGAACTGATCGCCCGTCAACCCGTCATAGAGACGCGTTTTGCCTGACAAACCAACCGAAGGCGGCAGGCCAAGCTCATCGTACTAAGCGTTTGCCTGACCTATGTAGCCCTTGATCTCCTCTTCGCTTGCACCGTCGAAAACAGGTGTCGCGAAGTGCAGCCCCAGAACGCGTGCGGCCCAGCCGAGATGCGTCTCGAGGATCTGTCCGACGTTCATACGCGACGGCACACCCAGCGGATTGAGCACGATCTCGACCGGAGTTCCGTCCGGCAGATACGGCATATCCTCTTCCGGCAATATGCGGGCGATAACACCCTTGTTACCGTGACGTCCGGCCATCTTGTCGCCAACGCTCAATTTACGTTTCATCGCGACAAAGACCTTGACCATCTTGATCACGCCCGGCGGCAGTTCGTCGCCCTGCTTGAGCTTGGTGATCTTTTCGTCGTAGATGTCACGCAGAATGTTGATCTGGCGTTCCGTACGGTTTTCGTATTCCTTGACCTCATCAGCGATATTGACGTTACCCGAAGCAACCTCAGCTTTACGGAGATGACGTGTTTCGACACCAGCCAGCTTTTCGCGGCTGAGCGTTTCGCCTTTCTTGAGCAACACGTCTTTGCCGTCAACGAGGTCTTTCGTAAGCTTGCGGCCGTCGAAAAGCTCGTAGATACGCTCGTCACGCTGCTCCTGCAGGATGCGGATTTCGTCATCGAGATCACGGTGAAAATCTTCTTCTTCCATTCCCTCAATATCAAGTGAACGCTCGTCCTTGTCCTGACCTTTACGCGTAAAGATCTGAACGTCAACGACCGTGCCGTCGATTCCTGGAGGGCAGGTAAGCGAAGCGTCTTTTACGTCGCCGGCTTTTTCACCGAAGATGGCACGAAGAAGTTTTTCCTCAGCCGTCAGCTGTGTTTCGCCCTTAGGCGTAACCTTACCGACGAGCACGCTGCCCGGTTTTACCTGAGCACCGATCCGAATAATGCCGCTCTCGTCGAGATCGCGGAGCATATTTTCACCGATATTCGGGATGTCACGCGTGATCTCCTCTGGTCCCAATTTGGTGTCGCGAGCCTCGATCTCCAGTTCCTCAATGTGGATCGACGTATAATAGTCATCCTTAACGAGGCGTTCGGAGACGAGGATTGCATCCTCAAAGTTGTAACCACGCCAAGGCATAAATGCCACCAGCACGTTGCGTCCCAAGGCGAGTTCACCGCGATCGGTACAAGGACCATCAGCGATGACCTGGCCTTTTTTGACGCTCTCGCCGACCTGGACGATCGGCCGCTGGTTGATACAAGTGTTCTGATTAGAACGCTTAAACTTAACGAGCGAGTAAATATCCGCCGTCACCTCACGCGAGATCGTGCCGTCAACCTGATGGTCGGCTTTGACGATGATGCGTTCGCTATCGACGTAATCGACGACGCCGTTACGTTTGGCGATGACCACCGCACCCGAATCGCGGGCGGCGATCTTTTCCATACCGGTTCCGACATACGGCGACTCGGCACACAAGAGAGGAACGGACTGACGCTGCATGTTCGATCCCATGAGCGCACGGTTAGCGTCATCGTTTTCGAGGAACGGGATCAGCGATGCCGCTACCGAAACGAGCTGTTTCGGCGAGACGTCCATATACTGCGTGTCCATCCGGTCAGCGGTGATAAATTCACCTTTCTGCCGTGCGGCATTACGTTCGTTG
>JAYVUD010000014.1:0-5583 GCA_043788335.1 Chloracidobacterium sp.
CTTCGCCGTTTTCGATGATCACCTTAATGTTCATAACGACCTCATTATATCAAATCCCGGAACTACTTCGTCCTCTTCAATTCCAGCTCATAGAACCAAAAATCGTTGTTCGGTTGGTCGATCTTTAGTTGGTCGGGTTTGCCGTTCTTGTCGATGGTGAACGTGACAAAACCACGCGGAAAATTGTAGTTGACCGACGGGCGCCAGTGGATCTGAAACGTGTCGTAGTGCCAATGGTCGAGATCGGCGACAAAATTTGGTGCCGGCCCGAGCCGCATTACGAGCTTGCCGTTCTCCTCCGCGATCGTGACGTCGCCGTACATCTGGCTCGTGTACGTACCGGCGTACGCGGCGGCGGCGAGCGACGGTTTGGTGTTTGGAACGCGGGCGGCATCTAATCTCTTGATCTCCTCGTCGGCGTTCGCCTTCATCGCCGCCACCTGCTTGACGGCTTCGGCGTTCCAGTCGCGTTTTGGTGCGTCGACCAACATATCGCGTATTTTTGCCATCATTATCTGATATGCCGGCGATTCGCTGTTGGTCAGGACGACAAATCCGACGTTGTCCTCGGGTATAAGCACCGTGTACGAGAGCATGCCGTCCAGTCCGCCGCTGTGGTTGACGATCTTGCGGCCGTAATAATCGTATGTGCCCCAACCCATCGCATAGGCGTTGAAATGCCGTGTGGGATTGTTTTTCGACGCTGCCTCAGAGATCGGCTGCAGCGTGTTTGGAGACCACATCTGCCACGACTGCTCGGGGCTGAAGATCCTTTTGCCCTCAAATGTTCCGCGGCCGAGTTGCAGCCTGATCCACTTCGACAGATCGGCGACTGACGCGTTCAAACGCACGGCACCGATCGCATTGTCGAGAAATCCGAGCGGCAAAGCACGCAGTTTGCCGCCCGATTCGTTATGCGGCATCGCATAGTTATCCTTGAGATCGCGGACGCTGGTCGTCGTGCGGTTCATCCCCAACGGCGTCAGAATGTGCGTCTTTACAAAATCGGCCCACGGCATCCCCGAGACCTTTTCGACGATCTTGCCCGCAGCGATGAACATCAGGTTTTGGTAGCCGTAACGCGAGCGAAAGCTCGAAACCGGCTTGAGATATCGCACCCGCCGCAGCATCTCGTCAGTCGAATATGTCGTGTCGTACCACAGCAGGTCGCCGCTAAATGTATCGAGCCCGACGCGATGGCTGACGATGTCGCGGATCGTCAGTTCGTTGGTCACCCACGGGTCGTACATCTGAAAATCGGGCAGATACTTCGACACCTTTTCGTTCCAGTTGAGCTTGCCCTCGTCAACCAGAATCGCGAGGCTCGCAGTCGTAAACGCCTTAGAGTTTGACGCTATCGCGAACAGCGTGTTCTCGTCCACCTTATCCGCCTTACCGATGTCGCGAACGCCGTAGCCCTTGGCGAGCACAACCTTGTCGTCCTTTACGATCGCGATCGCCATACCCGCACCTGATGCTTTCCACGTATCGATGACGGTCTGGGCATAGGCATCGATCTCCTTGACCTTATCGTCAAACGTCTGGGCCTGAACAAACAGCGCGAAAACAAGCAGCAAAGGTAAAACAAATATCGGTTTCTTCATAATTTCCTCAACTATGAATAATATCACGCTATTCGATACTTTTTTCTTTGCAAAAGGCGAGCTATCGGCTATTCTTTGCTCACGATGTCACCGATCCTCATAACATTGGTTCTGCTGCTCGTCGCGATCATTCTCTTTGCGACTGAGAAAATACCGGTCGACATTATCGGCATTCTGCTGGTGATGGCGCTAGTGTTGACGCGGGTGCTAAAGGTGGATGAGGCGGTCGCCGGGTTCGGCAATGATATTATAATCACGATCGGCGGCCTGTTCGTGCTTGTCGGCGGGCTTATCAAAACCGGAATGATCGACCTCATCGGCCGCCGTATGCACCGCATTGCCGGTGACAACGAGTTTTTGCTGACGGCTCTGATAATGGTCGCCGCCGCCGCCGGTGCGTGCGTGCTCAAAAATACGACGACGACCGCTATGTTTCTCCCTGTCGTCATCGGCCTCGCCGCCAAGGCAAAGATACCGCCGTCCAAACTTCTCATGCCGCTCGCGTTCGGAGCTATCCTCGGCGGCAGCTGCACGCTGATCGGCACGTCGACCAACCTCGCAGTCAGCGGTGCGATCGTGCGTTACGGTCAGGCGCCGTTTACGATGTTTGAGCTCGCTCCAGTCGGCATCATCACGTTTGGCGTCGGCATGATCTATATGCTCTTCGTCGGCCGAAAGATGCTGCCGAGCCGCGGCGGCGAAGACTCGCTGACCGAACAGTACCAGATCCGTGATTACATCTCCGAGCTCCTCGTGCTGCCCGATTCGCCGCTTGTCGGCAAGACACTCGGCGAATCAAATATCCATACCGAACTCGCCCTCAGCGTTCTGGGTATCATTCGCGACGGTAAACGTATAACCGTACCGAGCCAGGCCGAACGGATCCAACGCCGCGACTCGCTGATAGTCGAGGGAAAGATCTCGGACATTTTGCGGATCAAGGAGGAAGTCGGGCTCGAGATCAAACCGGACTTTAACCTAAACGACGTCGTGCTCGAGGGCGACGATGTCCAGCTTTTCGAACTGATGGTGATGCGCGATTCGCGGCTCGTCGGCCAGACGCTCCGATCACTTCGTTTTCGGCAGGCGTACGATATTACAGTCTTGGCCGTCAATCGACACGGCGCGACGCTTGTCGATAAATTGAGCGATGTCAGATTCATCTTCGGCGACGTGCTGCTTGTGCAGGGTAACCGCTCTCGGATCGAGGAAATGGTCGCTGACCGCGAGTTGATGCTGATGGACGATATGTCGTCGGCGAACATACGCGTCGACAAACGAAAATGGGCCGCTGCCGCGTTCGGATTATTTATCACGCTATCGCTTTCCAAGATGGTGACCGGATACGATATTCCGCTCGCCATTTGCGTACTGTGCGGCGTGATGCTTCTGCTCGCGACTCAAACCGTACGTTATCGCGAAATGTACTCGCTAATTGATCTTCGGCTGCTGGTGCTTATTGCGTGCATGATGAGCTTTGGCGTGGCGATGGAAAATACCGGCGCAGATAAGTATCTTGCCGGATTGATCACAGACCATTTTGGCCAATACGGCGGCGGTGCGGTACTGGCGGGCTTTTTCATCTTGACGGTCGCTCTGACGCAACCGATGTCCAACCAGGCGGCAGCCTTGGTCGTGCTGCCCGTCGCCGTCAAGGCGGCAGTAACGCTCGGGCTCAATCCGCGGACGTTTATCGTCGCCGTTACCTACGCCGCGTCGTTCTCCTTCATTACGCCGCTCGAACCTGCGTGCGTCCTCGTTTACACTCCGGGACGATATAGGTTTATGGATTTTGTTAAGATCGGCACAATACTCACGATCATCGTTTTCGCGGTTTCGATCATGCTGGTTCCGGTGTTCTGGCCGCTTTAGCTCTCGTTGGGGCTGGTGATCTGGCGAAACGACAGTCCCCGAGTGACGATCAACAATAGGCCGACCGCAGTCCAAAACAGTATGCGGCCCTTGCGTATTATCGCCAGCGTTATCCCGACGCCGGCCGCAAGCGCAAATGCGTCGCCCACGAACTGGGCACCGGCTTCGTCGACGCCGATCGTCAGAGGGATCAGCTTGAACAAAATTGTCACGAGCCGACTGACCGACTCGAGCAAAAATGACGTCATCAGGCTCGGCACGCCGTCGCTCAGTCGGCTCAGAACGTAATAAACCTCGGCAACACCGATCACGTGATAGAGAGCCTCGAGGCCGCAGATCGGCAGAAACCGCCGCGGGTACCGACGGTAAAACCCGTAGATCAGGTTTTCAAACAGACGCACGTCCATTCGCCCCTTTTCGAGCAATCCTCTGGCGAACCCTCGCTGATAAAGCCATTCACACGATTCGCTGGCAAAGTGCCATTGCCGGATGACCATCAGAAATCCGAAAACAACCACGAGGACAATCAGGACGATCAGGACATCGATCGTCACAGACCAACCCTGGTCGACCGGTGTACTGAGCAAAAATGAGCCCGCACCGAGGACGATGAAAACGCTGGTAACCAGGCTGTAAAACAGGTTTTCCGTGGCGACCGACGAGAGGCCTGCGACGAGCGGTACGCGATGCCTGACAGCTACCGCCTTGGTCGTGCCGCTGATCAAAATTCCGAGCGGGATGATGCTGCTGGTCGCCTCGCCGATGATGACCGCCGGTAGCGTATCGCGAAATCTCAGCTTGTACGGCTCATAAACCGACAGTGACCATGCCATTGCCCTGACTATCATCCGCAGAAAATAAAACGCCAGTATCACCGCAAAACCGACTACGCCAAATCTAATGACGCCGTCGACCAGTTCGCTAATCCCAAGCGAGTAAACAAGATACGCAAACAGTCCAATGCCGCCGAGGGTCAGCATGATACCGGCAAGCTTCAGCCGGTTGATATGTTTTGATGAAAAATGCTCGAGCATGCGGGGCCGATGAATTAGACTCGAAAATCGCCAAAAGGTTGCATTGCCTTTGCCGGCAAGCAAGTCTAAAATGGTATTTTATCTGACTTCGAATAACAAAACCCTATTAAGGAAATCGATATGAGCACTGCAACAGGAACCGCATTATCAAACTCAGGACTGACCGTTCTGTCCGAGGATGAAGAACTTTTTCGCTCGTCCGTCCGCGAATTCGCCGAGGGCGAGGTTCGCCCTCGTGTCGAAAAGATGGAACACGCCGCCAAACTCGACCCCGAGCTTATCAAACAATGCTTCGACCTCGGCCTCATGGCCATCGAGTCGCCTGAGGAACACGGCGGTGCCGGATCGACGATGTTCAACGCGATCCTCGCCATCGAGGAACTTGCCCGAGTCGATGCCAGCGTCTCGGTTTTCGTTGACGTGCATAACACGCTCGTCACCAATGCGTTTATGCGTTGGGGCAACGAGGGCCAAAAGAAAAAGTATATGCCGCAGCTTGCCACCAACCGCCCCGGTGCCTACGCACTGAGCGAGGCCGGTTCCGGCTCGGATGCATTTGCACTGACGACGCGTGCGGTCGATAAGGGCGATCATTACGAGTTGACGGGCCAAAAGCTGTGGATCACAAACGGCAACGAAGCTGAGATATTTATCACGTTCGCGACCGTCGATCCGGCCGCCGGATACAAGGGTATTACCGCGTTTATCATCGAGAAGCAGTTTGAGGGTTTCACGGTCGGTAAAAAGGAAGACAAGCTCGGCATCCGCGCCTCTTCCACCACGGAGTTGATCCTCGACAACTGCAAAGTGCCGAAAGAGAATGTCCTCGGCGATGTCGGCAAGGGGTACAAGGTGTCGATCGAAACACTCAACGAGGGCCGCATCGGTATCGGCGCGCAGATGCTCGGGATCGCTCAGGGTGCGTTCGAAGCATCGGTCAAATACACGGCCGAACGTACGCAGTTTGGCCAGTCGATCAACAATTTTCAGGCCATCCAGTTTCAGTTAGCCGAAATGGCCGTCGAGATCGAGGCCACCCGGCTGCTCGTCTACAATGCCGCCCGTCTCAAGGA
>JAYVUD010000015.1:0-18605 GCA_043788335.1 Chloracidobacterium sp.
AGTCGAGATCAGGTTCTTGAGCCCGTTTTCAGCCAGGTTGACCACATTTAGGGCGTCGTAGACCGCCTGTTCGAAATTCGCAACCTGCGTCTCGGCCGCAACTATATCGATCGGGGCAAGTTGTCCCTCCTGAACGAGGCGGCGATTGTGCTCAAGTTGATCTTTGGCGTCGCGGACGCTGTCACGCTGAACCTGCAGATTTCTGAGTGCAAACGCGAGATCCCAATACGCCTTTTCGGCCAAAGCCACCGTCTCGATCGAACGCTGGCGAAACTGTGTGTCGGTGAGTTCGAGATTGCGTTTGGCGATCTCGATCGTTCGCCGCGTCTGGTCGAACCGGCGGCCGCGAAAGAGCGGCTGGGTGACGGCGAAAGAGAGCGATGACGAATCCTGCGGACTGAGGATCGAGATCGGATTATCGCTCGTCAATATCGAATTGTTAAATGATGCCGTCAGAACCGTACCGAACTTTGGCACATAACCATTTACGGCGGCATTCGCTATGAATGTACCCTGTGTAGTCGACGAATTTGTGCTGAAAATACTGACGTTCGGTGTCTTTGACCGTTCGTAATAGGACTGGCCCGTAAGACGGGGCTGATAAAAGCCGCGGGTCGACTGAACGTCAAATTCGGCCATCCTCACGTTTTTTCGCGTGACCTCGATGTCCCGATTGTTATTGAGAGCCAGTTCGATCGTCTCGGCGAGCGTCAGGCTCCGCTGCTGAGTAATATCGACACCGACACGGCCCAGATCGGGGAAACTTCGGTCGTCGGAGCGATAATTTGGAGCTATCGCGGGCACGCCCTTAAGATCTTCGGCAGGTACCTTTTGTTTGTCAGTCACGGCCGGCGTCGGCGACGGAGTAGGCTGGGCAGTCTGTGCACGGCTATCGGCGGCCGCGACTGCCAGAACCCCAAGCACTAGTGTGTATAAAAACCGCTTCATATAGATAGATCTCGCAATAATTCGATCACCTTATTGCTTATTAATTATGGAACTGGTGGCCGTAACGAAGCGTCGTTTAATGCCGCCGAACATCCATTCAGCCAACTGATTGACATACTTGAAGAGCCGCAACTCGGCCAGATCGTCAAATATCGAGTAAAAAACCGGGACTGCTAACAGTGTCAGCAGCAAACAGAGCGACTGGCCGCCGACGACGAGCACGCCGATCGAGCGATTGGTTCCCGAACCCGCCCCGGACGAAATGACAAGCGGGATCATACCGGCCACGAGGGCGATGGTCGTCATCAGGATCGGCCGCAGTCGGTCACGATTTGCTTGCAGGATCGCGTCGTAGCGGCTCATCCCCTTGGCACGCAGACCGTTAGTATGGTCGATCTGCAAAATGGCATTCTTCTTAACGACGCCAAACAGGAGCAGCAGACCGAGGCCTGAGAAGATGTTTACCGTTTGGCCCATCACCAAAAGACTGAAGATGCCGAACGGGATCGAAAGCGGCAGTGTCAGCAGGATCGTGATTGGGTGTATAAACGATTCGAACTGGGCGGCCAGCACGATATACATAAAAATGAATGACAACGCGAACGCCAATAGGAAATAGAACGCGGCCTTGCCCATTTCCTTGGACTGTCCGACGTAGCCTGTCCGATAGCCCGAATCTTTCGGAATTAAATCGGCAACATAGCTGTCAATCGCCGACGTGATATTTGCCGCCGAACCGCCCGGCCGCGTATTGGCGAGCAACGTCACCTGTCTCTGGCGATTGGTACGATCGACCGAGCTCGGTCCCGTGCCGGACTTTGTCTTAACAACGCGGTCGAGGGTTACCAAACCGAGTTTGGTGGAGGGCACGATCATTCGTTTCAGTCCGTCCGAGTCGGCCCGAAAACTGTTGATAGCCCGCACGCGGACGTTATATTGATCGGTTCCCGCATTGAATGTCGTCGCGTCTTGACCGGCGACCATCGTATTTAGCGCTTGAGAAATGTCGCCCACGCGAACGCCGAGGTCCGCTGCCGTGTCGCGGTCGATCTCAAGCTGTATCTCAGGTTTACCGCTGACAAGCGTCGAATCAACGTCGACGGCGTCAGGAATGGATTTCATCCTCTCGAGGATCTTTTGCGAATATTCCTCGAGCTTTTTGAGGTCGGGCCCGGAGATCAGAAACTGGACATTCGCACTCCGGAATCCGCCGCCCGAGAACGCCTGAACCTGCTGCACGCCGGTCCGCAGTTCAGCCGGAAACTGCTTGAGGACCTCGCGAGCGTCAGCCATCATCAGTTCCTGGGATCTGGATCGCGTGTTAATGTCACTAAGTTTGACGTAGATAGAACCCGAATTCACGACCTGCTGCTGTCCGCCGCCGACCGTTGCGAGCGTGTCAGTCACGCCCGGCATTTTGCGAATCTCGGATGCAATACGCTCAAATATTTGCGACGTCGCACCGATACTGGACCCCTCCGGTGCACGTACCGAGATCTCAAACTGCGATTGGTCGTCGACCGGCAGAAAGTTTTTGCCGACGAACATAAATAACGGAATGATGCACAAAAACACCAATACACAGATCGTGATGATGACCCATCGATGAGCCATCGAAAATCTCAGCAAAAAGGCGTATACGCGGTCGACCGCGCCAAACCAACCGGTGTAATGGCTGTCGGATACCGGCTTGGACTCTATCATGCCGTCGCCGCCGATCTCATCTTTTTCTTCGATCGGTTTTTCCTTGTGGCGTTTTATCAACCTAGCTGCGAGCATCGGTGTCAGCGTAAACGAAACTATTAGGGAAACACCGACCGCGAACGATGCCGTCAAGCCAAAGCTCGACATAAATCGGCCGACGATGCCCTGCATAAATCCGATCGGCACAAAGACCGCCATTAGCGAAAGCGTCGTTGCAAGCACGGCCATGCCGATCTCACGCGTGCCCTCGATTGCCGCCTGATGCGGGCTCATTCCCTTTTCCTCGACAAAACGATAGATATTTTCGAGAACCACGATCGCATCGTCGATCACGATACCCACCATAAGCGTAAGGCTCAGCATAGTAATGGAATTTAGCGTATATCCCATTGCGTACATCAGCCCGAAGGTCGAGATAATCGACGTCGGAATAGCGAGGGCGGCGATGAACGTCGTCCTGAAACTCCATAGGAAAAAGAAGACGACGATGGCGGCGAGGATCGAACCGACGATCAGATGCTCTTCGATGGAGTGGAGCGAGTTTTCGATAAATACCGAGTTGTCGCCGATGATGCGCATCTGAAAGTCCTTGGGCAGCGTGGCTTCGATCTCTTTCAGGCGGTCTTTGATCTCGCGGGCGACGGCGACGGTGTTTTGGCCGGACTGTTTTGAGACGATCAGGGTGACGGCGGGTTGGCCGTTGAGGCGGGCTTCGGAGCGGACCTCCTCGGCACCGTCCTCGACATAGCCGAGGTCCTTGACCTTAACCTGATAAGCCCCGCGGGTCGCGACGACGACGTTGGCGAACTGCTCGGGTTTTTCGATCTTGCCGACGGTGCGGACGCTGGTTTCTTTTTGGCCTTCGTCGAGGCGGCCGCTGGGAAATTCCAAATTCTGGATCTTGAGCGCGCCTGAGACCTCCGCGGGGGTTACGCTGTACGAACGCATCTTGTCGGGGTCGACCCAGACGTTGATCTGGCGTTCGGCACCGCCGATGATCGAGATCTGGCCGACGCCGTTGATCGATTCGATGCGTTCTTTGATCTTGTGTTTGGCAACGTCGGTGACATCGCGGATCGATCGCGGGGCTGAGACTGAAATGCGGAGCACCGGTGCGGCGTCGGTATCGAGCTTTTGTACGACCGGTTGTTTCGCGGTCTCGGGCAGGTTCGGGATGACGGTCTGGACGCGGTTCTCGACCTCCTGAGCGGCAACGTTAACGTCCTTTTCGAGCACGAACTGCACAAAAACCTGCGAGATGCCCTCGACGGAGCTCGAACGCAGTTCGTCGATACCGCTAATGGTATTTACGGCTTCCTCGACCTTTTCGGTGATCTCGGTCTCGATCTCCTGGGGCGAAGCGCCCGGGTTGACGACGGTGATAGTGATGGTCGGAAAATCGATCTTCGGAAATAGGTCGACGCCCAAGCTCAGGAACGAAAATGCACCGACGACCACGAGCGAGAGGATCAGCATCGTGGCGAAAACGGGCCGTTTAACACAAACTTCAGCAAGCCATTGCATACTACTTAATTACCCCTGGACCAATATCTCTCTAATTGGTTTGTCTGACCAAAACGCCGTCGAACAGCGTGTTTATATTGTTTGTTGCGACCGTTTCGCCCTCGGCGAGGCCGGTCTTGATCTGGATCAGGCCATTTTCGAGCAGCCCGATCTGGACGATATGCTCGCGGGCGGCACCGTCCTTGACCACATAGATCTTGTTGATATCGCCCTCGGCCTTGACGGCGGTCGCCGGTATCATGAGGGCGTTTTCGGGTTTTGACTGAGTGATCCGAACGGTCGCAAACTGGCCGGGCTTGAGCAGGCCCTCAGGATTGGCGACCTCGGCCTCGACGGTCAGCGTGCGGGCGGCGACATTGAGGCCGGGCAGCATGCGGACGACGGTGCCGGCAAAATTGCGGTCCGGATAGGCACTCGTTTGCAGCGAGATGGTCTGCCCCATTGCCACCTTGCCGATCGACGCCTCGGGCACGTCGATGCGCATACGCAGGCTCGAGGTCCGGACGATCGTGCCGATCTTGGCATTGGGTGCGCTCGGGCTAATGTACTCGCCGGGGTCGGCGACGCGCTCGGAGACATAGCCGCTGATCGGGGCGTAAATTGCGGTGTCGGCGACCGCCTTTTGAGCCTGTTCGACCTGTGTCTGGGCGGTGGCGATAGCGGCTTTTGACGAGGCTACCTGGGCCTCGGCACCGGATATCGCCTTAACGGCGACCGAGGCGTTTGAGCGGGCCTCGTCCAACTGGCCGATCAGAGCGTCGCGCGCCGCACGCCGCTGGTCGAGTGCCGAACGCGAAACGTCGCCGCTCTCGAACAGACGCTGCGAACGCACGAGTTCCTTTTCGGCAAGGTCAAGGTTGGCCTTGACTGATTTGACCTGCGAGAACGTCTCGATGTTAAAGATCTCGCCGTCCCGGACGCCGAGCCGAACCTGAGCCTGCCGCAGAGCGGCGACAGACTGATCGACGGCACGTTTCGATTGCTCGTACTGGGCACGGGCCTGTTCGAGGCGTATCTCAGCATCACGCGGGTCGAGACGCACCATCACGCTGCCCTTGGTGACATAGCTGCCGACGTCAAAATTGACCTCGACGATCTTGCCGGCGACGGTCGGGGCGACATCGGTCGACTCGTCGCTCGCGAGGCTGCCGGTCGCCTCAAAATAGGTCGGGATCTGAGTGACGACGGCCTGCGTGGTGGTCACGTCGATGGTTACGGCGGCCGCATTTGAGTTGGCGGCATTGGCGGCAGGTTTGGAACCGCAGCCGACGAGGCCGAAAACGGCGGTCGAGACCACAATGGCCGAAAAAACTAAAAGTGTGTGAACCTTCATTATCTTAATAATCAATACCGACAAAACTCTATTTATGAATGCCGTTCAACAGAATCTCGGCAAAGTTGCGAGCCGCGTCCTCGTCGGAGATATCCATCAATTGTCTATGCTTATCCCACAGCATATTGTTCAGCGAATGGTGAATCAGCATCCCGAGATATGCCCGGACAACCAGTTTGGGGTCAAAGTCACGCATCACTCCGTCGCGTTGGCGTTCCTCGACGTAGGCGCTTATAAACTCGTAAACCTTGGATACGAACTCATTAAAAAATCGATCGGCAAGCTTGTGCTGCTCGAGGGCGGAATAGAGCAGCAAACGCATAAATCCCTCGTCCGAGTGATGCTTGCTGAGCGCGTGCAGCCCGAGGTTGTAAAACACGCCAAAGTCGTCCTTATTTGCGAGAGCCTCGCGGAGAGCTTCGTTCTCTTCCCACGGAAAGCGGTGAACGCCGTCCTGGCACCCCTTGCTGTCGAGAATCGCGTCGTAGAGAGCGTCCTTGGTGGCAAAATGCCGAAAGACCATCGCCTCGGACACGCCGGAGGCGAGAGCGATCTGCTTGGTCGTCGTCCCGCTAAAGCCTCGCTGAGAAAACAGATCTACCGCCGAGAGCAATATCTGCTCGCGTCGTTCATCGCCGGACATACGGCCGGCCGGTGAAGACTTAAAAAGGTCTTTGATCAAATTCATCTCCTTGGGCTCAAAGTAAGTGCTTACTTACTAGAATCGATAGACTCTCATTTTGCAAATATGGTTGTCAAACCGCGTACGGCCAAAATGTCCAATCGGCACGAATCTGCGAACATTCGAAGCTATATATTCGTTACAACTAAAGGTATGGATGCGCCATCTGAGATGTCGCTATCCGTGCGGCGGGCAGCAGATATTTCGGAACTTAAAGCGTTGGAGGAATTATAGATATGTCGGAATTTGAAATGGAAGTTAAAAGAGCGGAGCAGGAACTGGAGCACGGCCTGATACCCGTCGGCGTTGCCGGCGAGAGCAAAAGCGGCTTTGCCGATGACGAGTTTTTAGGAGATATCAAAATGCAGGCACAGGAATACGGTCAGAAAATACAGGACGCGGCCGGACGGGCACGCGATTACGCTAACGACAAGTTTGTCGCCGCCGGCGATAAGTTCAAAGAACTGTCAGCCAAGGACCCGAAAGAACTGGTCGAAGACGCCAAGGAATTTGCCCGCCAAAAACCGGGCCAGACCATCCTCATCTCCGCCGCCATCGGCGTGCTGATCGGGTTGATCCTGCGGCGGGGACGAAGGTAGGAACGCGGGCGGAAGGCAGTAAGCAGGGGCAGTGAGTGCACCGCCCCTTTTGGTCGGAACCGCCTGCGGCAGCTTTCGAGTGTCGTCGAGGGTATAATAACAGGCCAACCTCGAACCGTATGAGACCTACACTCAGTCACGCGTCCAATGAACGCGAAAGATGGTAAAGCACTTCACTTCTAGAGCATGGGGACTGGTCATAGAATTCACGTGCCATAGCTAACATTTTGCCGACCGCGGGCCCGGCTTCAATATTCAATTCTCGCATAACATCATCACCGGTGATTGGTAAGACGTTCGTTGACTCAACGAGCAACGCCCTCTCAATCAATTTCCTGGCTTCGGTGTCAAAATCGAAACCCCATGTGAGAGTTTGTAAATCACGGCACCATTTTTCAAAGTACCGCTTTCTGAACGCGACGGGATCTAAATTTTCACGGCCCATGTCGAGAGCAGCAATGGAAATGAGGCGGTCGAATTCATACGGTTGATGCATACGGTCGCGTTTGACATTCCAGTCTGCGATTATTGACGACTTTGATTCGTCAGACTCAATCTTCCGTAGACACCTCGTGATTGTGCCAAGGAAGGCGATGGATGATTCGACGATTGACGAACAACACCTAAACCACTGCAAATCTTCCTCAGGAAAACGCGTTCCCGACGTGACCAGGAACCAATTCTGGCACGAGTGACGAATTTTAAGATCGCCGCTTGAATTAGGATTCAAATTATGTAGCAAGAATGTCCTTAACTCATTGACTTGCCTACAATGATCCACTACCGATATGTCATCAGGCAAATCAAACGTCTGAATATATGAACTCGCAATCTCGACATTCGCTCTGCCAACTTCACGGTAAAGTACGCTTAAATAAGACACACTCCGTATAAATCCCAATTCAAACGGGAGAAATTTCGGCATACGTAAAGACGTCTGGCTAAAGAACTGGGACCCGTCGTCCAATGAAGCAAATAGCTCATTAATATCCTCGCGGAGCGTCGCCACGCGGTACATTGCCGATTCTAATATCTGTTGCGACACGGTAATTATCTCCCTTTCCGTTGGATCTTTGTCGATTCGGCAATCATACCAATGAAATTAAATCCAATATAGAATTTCGGAAGAGTTTCTCCCGCTTGAATATCTGGACGGCCAAAATCCCAAGCATTAAAGGGTATTTCACGACCCAATTCCTCAACAAAAACTCTTCCTTTAGTTCCATAGGCTGAACTTACGTTTCCCGAAAAGACGCGAGTAGTTCCATTGGAATTGCTAGCAAGATAGCTTTTGATAATACGCCTGCGTCCTTGCACCTCCTCTGGTTCGAAGGCGATTTCCTTGAAGACCGTGTTCGATTTTTCGAGATCGTTCAAATGGAAATACGCGACTGCTTGTAAATAGAGTAATGCTGGCCGTCGAAATTGTTCTCCGGCTTGAACTAGTCTTTCAATCAGCTGAAGGATGAACTCCCAATCCTCGCGCTTAAAAGGGACTGTCTGTTTTTCCTCGAAGAAAATCGGATGTGATGATGTAATAAGCCACCAAACTCTTAGGAGGAGATATAGACATCGTCCGTCAGTAGCAATTTCATCAATATTCTCACTAAGATAATCATATGCAGCCTGACAGTTTTCAACATCCGTGGCCGATTCCAATGGTCTGGACATGTCGAGTGATTGAAGAAGTTTTCGAGCCCTCAGATAATAACCTGCCGTCGAACCTACGCTTTGTAGGTACCTAAAGGCCTTATCTTCCATCTCCGGAAGTTCCAAAAGAGAACTTATCTCCATTTTTCGCCTTTCGAACTGTTCACGCTCCGAACCACCAAGTTCTTCGTCATTCATCGCATCGATGGCGTGAAAAATCTCGGCAAGAACTTCTCCCTTCGCCGATTCATCAAGGAGATTTGCCGTAAGTAAATGTGAACTAGTCCAAAATAGGACATCAACAGGTCGGAACCCCTCAGGTTCAAGCGTTCGGGCTTCAAGTATTGAACGCCGAATTCTCTCATGCAATTGTCCAAAAATATCCTTCGACGTCTCATACTGAGCCAATGTCTGAGCCTTCGCACCGAGCGTTGATGCTCTTTCGACAAGCAAAAAGCTACGTAACTTATTCTGCCGTCGTTCAACTGGTAGCTCGTCCAGGGCTTCTTGTAAGGTCTCCTCCGCCCGGTCGAGAAGTTCGATCGCCTCACTAACAGCAAGGTCACTCTTAATTACAAACTCTCTAACAAAAAATGCCTCTTGAAGCATAAGGCGTGAATTTATAACCCCGCGTTCCGTTCTTAACTTACGTAGAATGTCAGAAATATTTCGAAAGTATGGTAAATATGCCTGTGGGTTAGCTCCATTTGGCCCAAGGCTTTTCAAGAGCTCCATACCAAAATTCAGCTCAACATTTTCGTAGGAAATACTCCCGTCACGAATTTCGAGAAGGAGTTTTTTTGCATACTCAACCTCGGTTGCGGGGCTACCTAGACGAGAACGGATGAGTAATTTTGCTTCTAGCGATTGTCTTGGACCGACGAAAATGTTTCCCACATCATCCTCGATCCACCGAAACACGTCGCTTTCACCCAGGGTTTTCACTAACTGTTCTGACTTTAAAATGCCAAACGCCCGCACCAAGAGTTCCAATGGCACCGTCAAACCGAAACTTCCCGGAACCATAATTAAGCCTATTACCTCTTCCAGTCGCATTATCGAATCGCCGGCAACTTCAGCAATTTCTTCAAGTTTTATTGACTCGTCGTTTGCCACGCCTGCTGTCATCAGGGCCTGAGCCAAAGAAGAATAGAAAGGCTTGATTGGCTCATCTTTAGCCTTCCTCAGGATCTTCTCCTCCGCATACCCGACTTCCTCGACGACACCCGCTTGCACTCGCGGTCTTGTCGACGGCAGATATCTGTATAGAGCAACGAGAAAGGTTGATGAATCCGCTTTCGACATCGCGTGTACTACGGCCTCAGGATTAGCCTCAAATTTTCGTACGAATTTTTGCAGATTTTCCAGTTCATTCGGTTCAAACCTATCACTCGCCTCGACAAAGAACTCGTTATTTAACTCAAGGGGTTTCTTGTAACTAGTCCCAACTACGATTGCCTTTTTGCCACGACTAAGAAGGAAACGTACGAGTTCTTCGTATTGTTGAATTTCGACCATCCCGTCCCAAATCACGAGTGTGGCAGCAGCTCCATTATTTTCGACCCACTCGCAAAAGTTGGAAATATCGCGATAATTAGGCCTGTTCGTTCGCTTTTCAATGAAAAGCACGGGGAATTGACCGGCCTTTTTGATTGCGTAGGCCAACGACCCGCAAGCCACGGTCTTGCCGGTCCCCGTTTGTCCATGCAGGATTATCGGTTTTCGCATGTTTCCTGCATTGGCCAGGGACTTGTCGACAATACTATACAAATCCGCTTCAAAATTACGCTTAAAGGCAAAACCGCGGGCAAAGCCCTTCCAACTGGGCTTAAGGCTAGAATCGGACAAAAAATCACGAAACTCAGAATATTGTCTATCTCTTGAAATTTCCGGTGGAGGGAGCAGGATTTGGTCGTCTAAGATAATGGCAGACTTTACTGTTTGAGCTCGAACTTCAAGGGGGAGAGCGATAACCTCGTCATTGATAGTAATGCAATTTTGAGCATCAACTTCGTTAAGTGGAACGCCAATTTTCAGCCAACCGCCCTCGTTACCTCGATTCAAGGTCGAGGCAAGAGACTCCCCGTGCAACAGAGCTTTCCCAGAACTAATCAATTCAGCGATGTATGGGTCATCGTTGAAATCTTCAGACGAACTGAAAAAGTGTATTTGGCCTTTTCCGAGAGAATCAAGAATAGGAAAAAAGTCCTCAGAAGAGAACCAATCGTTTTTTGGCGAATAGCCCTCGACAATCAACAAACCAAGCGGACTAACGACTTCGGGAATTCTCCGACCTAACGCTAACGCAATATGGCGCCGTCTTGTAAGCTCGAGTTTGGTGACAGGGGCCTGTTCGGAAGCTTCAATTCGTCCAACGCTGCCAAATAGATAGGTAAAATGGAGTCGAATTCTATTTCGAGGGTCAAAGGGCTTTATTTTTTCCTCAAAGATTGGATACAGTTCCCGCCATTCTTGATCAAAAGAACGTGCCGTTACAGTGTCAATCGCAGAGGTGAAAACGCTGCTCCACGATATTTGTCCAACAACCTGCTGCCATTCCGGTGATGTAACTCGACGACATCGTTCACGTAACCACTCGATGTAATGATCTCTTGACGCGTCATTTTTAGAAATTAATGAGCATTCGTACTCGCTTCCCCCAGAAACCTCACGATCCGGATATCTTCGTCGAATTTCCGACAAGAGCGGGTCAGTTCCCGTTTCCATAGCCAAGGTTCGTTGGCCTAAAAACAAAACCGCAGGTCTATTAGAAAGTTGTTTATAGAATTCGTCGTCAATGGACATATTTTCTCCGTCACTCATCAACCAAGCCAATTCCTTTCGTTCTCATTCTTAGTAATTGCGTTCTAAGTGTAGTGAATTAGCCGGGTAGAATTATAGCCTTTTCCTGAATTATTAACTAGAGATTCAACGTAGCCTTCGAATCACTGCGATCCATTTCAAATGCGTTGGGTGAGGGTACTGTCCAGTAATGACCCGAAAGAACTGGTCGAAGACGCCAAGGAATTTGCCCGCCAAAAACCGGGCCAAACCATCCTCATTTCCGCCGCCATCGGCATGCTGATCGGTCTAGTCCTAAGAAGCGGCCGGCGATGACGCGGAGGTTAAAAGTGAAAATGTGAAAAAGTGAAAATGTGAAAAAGTGAAAGTAGAAAGGTAAAAGGCAAAAGTGCCGATCAGCAGGGGTGAGTGCGTTGGAGCACCGCCCCTGTTTTCATAGATATCTGACCGGGGGTTGGCAGACCCGCGGATCGGGTTTCCGTTGACTTTGTGTGGCAGACTAGCGGTCACCGATATGCCCGGAACGTGACATCCGTATTTCGTTCGACGGCGGCCGCCCCGACGCTGACTCAAAATTGTAGTTATCGCATTTGCCAAAGCAGCAGATCCATTTTCTTGATATCGGTAAAATGTAGGTAGTTGGGTAAACGTTGATCAAATCGTGATCGGAGGTGAGAAAAACGTGGCTCACCGATCAGTCCGAGCATTTTCTCTTGCAGTACGCTGTATGCCACAGCAAATTCCTCAATTCGAACCTCCGGCCGATTAGTTGGCTTCGGCACAATAAGTGAGAGGTTTTCGCGTAAATAGCTATCGTAGACAGCCATGTCCGGCCGGATCGTGGCTATCATCTTGGAGCTGAACGAGGCCTCGACACGTCCCGTCTTTTCGAATGTCTCGCGGATCACATCCTGAAAAGTGATCTCACGATCGTATTTGACCCGCTCAAGTGTCGAGTAGAAATAGTCATACCATTCTCGCGTACGTTGCCGCATCCGATAGTAGCCATTAAAGCTTCGCTGAAACTGCTTGTCTTCGAAAACGTTTGTCGAAAGAACGGTCCGCTGCAAATAGTCGTAGGCAGACAAATTTGTATCGGCCAAACGCTCGAGAATTGTATCGATGTCATTGAAAATTCGCGACAGTATCATATTTCGTATTATTGCCCGTCTATCAAGCGATATGACTCACGCGACGTCAGAAATCACTAGATCTGCAGCTGAAAGAAGCCCGGTCAATTCGCTGCAAAGGCGGTCGGCGAGGCCGTCAAAGTCGTCGAACGACCAAAACGGTACTTCGGCTGCGTGAATGACGATGGTATCTTTACCGTCAAAACCGGAGATGACCTTGAATGTATCGGGTGCGTTCAGTTCTTCAGAAATATTCGGATATAGCAAAATGAGTTCGGTGCAACCTCGTTTTAGTGCATAACTCACCATCTGATAGAGGTCAGCCTGGGCAATACCTTTCTTTCTGTCATTTTTGAAATTGCGGTCACGCAGTTTGTATTTGGTATCGATGATTATTTTTCTGTCTGTATCGGCACGCGATGTGAGAAAGATGTCGTGCTGCATCATAAACACTCGTGGATCGTCCGAAAGGAAGGCGTTCGACTTCTGATATTCGACCTTCCAGTCAGTGCGGAACTTGCTCTCCAAAAATCCCGCGATAAAGTCCTCGAAAATGTACTCCATCGGAAACAACAAACACCACTGCGAAAGCTCAAAGATGCTGCTGGAGTATATCTGCTGGCCGAGGATCATCCGGCAATGATCCATCAAGACCTGATAGTCGCCAAAGAAGGGGTTTAACGACACTCTCTCGATATCACTGACCGTGCAAGGTACATCTTCGACGTCATCGAGGACAAATACGACGTTCTGCAAGATCGCGATATTTTCGCTAAAACGGCTTTGGCTCATCAACAAGCGGCTACAATACTTGATGATCCGGTTTACGCGGTTGTCGAAAAGAAACGGCTCGTGGTCGCAATCGATGATGTGCTGGTTGCCGGTCGCAAAGCCATTCGTCAGGTACCGTTTGAAGTTTATCGACCCTCTCGGTGTCCTCAAAGCCTCTTCGACCGGTTGGTAGATGGTGAGCGGTTGGTTGGAGACCGTTTCGAGAAACTGATTCGCGATCCGGTTGATTATCAGTTCAGGAAGACTGTCGATATCGACCGTATCCAGGTCTGCCTGACTGAAAGGAAATTTCCATCTTCTGCAATAATCTAGCCAATAAAAGATATGTCTGAGCATCAAGGCCTTATGCTCGCCAGTGACAGGTCCGTCTCGAAATAGCGCCCTAAACACCTTAGGAAATATCTCGATCAGCTCGTCGCCGTTTTGGATAAACCCGACGTAATTATTCGCCCGAATTTGGGCGCTATCGAAATTTAGAAACGGCTGGTAACGTGAATCTGCCGCATCCTCCGATAACTCAACGTCCTCCTCGTTATCTTGACTAACGAATAGACGCTGAGCCCAAACCTCTCTCAGCAGGTTCTTGAGGTCGCCGGCATTTGCAGAGCGATTCCACTCGCCGTATTCGAAGAGTACCGGCATTTTATTTCTTTGAAATATCCCAGCCGTATGTCTCGGTGTTGAACGAGACGTTCCATTCCGTGCCGTCGAAGATTGATTTGACAGTTTTTGCTTGTCCGCCAAAATACTCTAGCAACAACGGAATGACCTTATTTCTCAGTATCGTCTCGACAGGGGCTTCGTTCATAAAATAAGCGTGTCCAATAAGGTAATCAGGTGAGGTTTTCTTCTCATAGATATTTTTGTTGATGATCTCAAGCAATCCACGAGCATCATTTTTTAGAATGTCATAATTAGGTTTGTAGCCGACAAATTCAAAGCGTCGACGAAGTGCTATATCGATGAGCGCGATAGACTTATCGGCCGTGTTCATTGTGCCAATTAGGTAAAGATTCGGAGGAACGGCAAAGTCCTTTTCGCCATTCGGCAGCGTGACCCTAAACTCATTTGGCTCGCCCAGTCGTTTGTCTTCCTCAAGTAGCGTAATTAATTCACCGAATACACGCGAAATGTTTGCCCGATTTATCTCGTCGATTATCAAAACAAAGTTTTTTATCGGTTCCGCTGCTTCGCCGGTTGCCCTCTTCTTAAGGAGCATGTTGACCAGGGGAATGTAGTAAGGAGCCAAGCCGGAAGGCATCTCTCTATTCCCATCAACCAAATCTCTTAGCGTTCCTAAACTAAGCGTGTGCTGGGTTCCACCGGATTTCTTTCGAAAGGCAATCGATTTGTCCGAAACGTCCGTGATCCAGAAGGAAATACCCGATACCATTCTAATTTCAACCTCTTCACCGAGTTCTACCGGTTTAATCAGCTCGTGGAGGACGTCGTCGAACGTCTTCTTCTTACCCTCACCGGATGTAAAAGACTCAAAATTTTCCTTTGCTCGTTTGGCGATCTGATAGAATATCCCGCGATGATTTTGGAATCTCAGTTTTTCAAACTCAATGTCGGGTCGAATTCCCACCACGAAATCCTCATATGAATAATTCTGGTGGAAAGTGACAAACTCGATCTGACCATCTGCTCTAAGCTGGTCAAAGATTAGTTTGTTTTGGGAGTGATCGTGTGTTTGAATTCCGGTAATAATTCCAACCGCCACGTCGATGCTGTTGAAAGTCTTCCCGGTTCCCGGAGGACCATAGAGGATGGTGTTCTTTGCCAGATTCATTTGAGGATGCGGTTCTATTAAACTGAGAATGATTTCATATTGCTCTTTCGTGGCCGCAAAATTAGTTCCCTGACTGCCAACCTTCAAATTCTCAAGGCCTCGGGTTGCTTTTATTCGTTCCCATAAAATTGGATTGCCAACCAAGTTCTTTGTGACCTTGATACCGGCCTTAAGAGAACTTTTGTCTTCGACCTTCCAGAATTGTTCATCCGGGGAACGTTCTATTTCCTGCGGTTCCGCTGTAACTTCGGCAAGTGCATAACATCCAGCTGTTTTACCCGTAGCCCACAATATCAACTTGTCGCCTATCTTGATTTTGCCTTTGTGTGCGGAGACGGTCCAGTCGTTTACCAAACCGCTATTAAGGCCCTTTTCAATCTCGTAAAACTTCGGATTAGCTTGGAATACCCAATATCCGGTCTCGGTCGACCGATCCAACATTTGATATAAAATGTCTTGGGCCAGTATTTTGTGATTCCGATCTTTAGACCCGTCTTCGGGCAACATCGAATTCACTGTGGACAACAAATCTTTATCATCCGCGATGTACTCCGACACTAAGTTCTCGACAAGCTCCAGATAATGGACAAGCTTCTCGCCGGTCTTTTTTGACTTAACGCCAATTAAGTCGCATAGCTTTTTATAGTAAGAGTCTTTATAGAACGTGTATTTATCGGGATATCGGTAAGTTAGAAATGCTGCGATCGTTCTTTCATCGTGGTGGTCAGACTGTTTCCCTTGTATCTCTCTGTATATTCGTAAGATCTCTTTCTGAAATTGAGCGATTCTGTCAATTAACGGTAGGTTCTCATCAAATAGTTGTTTGAGGGCCGCCCTATAAAGTTCAGGCCGTTCCTTCGCTAGATGCAACATTACCGCCCCAGCCATGGCATAGATCAAGTTTTCGAATTTCAGGCTTTTTATTTCTGCGCCAAAGTCCTCCGCCTCGAGGTTTGGTCGGCCTTGAAATTGTCCTACCAATCTCCATTTGTAAAGCTCACCCTCGAGTCGTGTTTTTAGGATATGAGCCTTGTATCTCGTAATAAGGGAGAGGATCGGATCGGTTCCACCCTTTTGAACGACCCTAAAGCCAAGGTTCTCAAGATACTTAAACGATTGCGGACCGCCCGCGTATTCCCATCGCTTCTCACCATCGAGTTGTTCATGAGCGTAACGGAGAACCTCTAAAGGTGGATACGGCCTCCCATCAACAATAACGTCTTTTCGAATCGACGGAATCAACCGGACATTTTCGCGTTCGATCTTCTTGACGGCTTCAAGAACGTGCTCTCTGGTGATCTCGTTTGGTCTGTATGGCATAACGTCAAAATCTTGGGATCGATCTAAATTCGGGTTTACGACACTCTCCTTTTTGGGGGTGTGGAAACGTTGCCGCGATTTTATTTCAATTTCGCTCGAATGTCATTCGAATCGGAGCGTTGTCGCCGGAATCGAGGAAAATGTCTAGCGGAGAATTCGAGTGACAAACTCTATCGGGGCGACCATCTATTACCTATTTTTTGCATCTCATAATGAGACGGGAAACAGGATAGCGGAGCACATTTTGGGTAGTTACCGTTAAGTTAAACTCTGAGAGGACTATGGCGTCAAATTCTTCAATTGAATGGACTGAGGCAACGTGGAACCCGGTAACTGGCTGTAACAAGATCAGTCCGGGTTGTAAGAATTGCTATGCGGAGCGTATGTCTAAGCGGCTCAAGGCGATGGGGCAGAACAACTATCGGAACGGGTTTCGGCTAACGCTCCAGCCGCAGATGCTCGAATTGCCGCTGCGGTGGAAAAAGCCTCAGACGATCTTTGTAAACTCAATGAGCGACCTGTTTCACAAGAGTGTCCCGCTCGAATATATTCAGGAAGTTTTCGGCGTAATGAAACGGGCTCACTGGCACCGCTTTCAGGTATTGACCAAACGAGCTGACAGGCTCGAACAAGTCTCTCCGCTGCTGGATTGGGCTCGGAACATCTGGATGGACGTGTCGGTCGAGTCACAGAAATATGTGTCGCGTATTGACCATCTAAGGAATACGGGAGCTCAAACCAAATTTCTTTCCCTCGAGCCTCTGCTAGGGCCGCTTGATGATCTCGATCTGACCGGTATTGACTGGGCGATCGTCGGAGGAGAAAGTGGCTTTGGAGCAAGACCAATGCTTGTGGACTGGGTTACAAGTATTCGGCGACAATGCCTCGATGCCAAAGTCGCTTTTTTCTTTAAGCAATGGGGCGGCGTCCAGAAAAAGAAAGCCGGGCGCTCGCTGGACGGGCGGACGTGGGACGAAATGCCGAACGAGCACCGGAACCGGATCGCTGCTTAAATGCCGTACGTTCACCGTGGCTGGTCCGGCACCGGAACCCAGTCGCTACCGCTCCCGGTTCTGACAAGATGTAGTCGCCCGCTGACGCGGGGCGGCCGGGATCGTTGTGGGGTGCGAACGGGCGGGGGTTGGTTCGGGGGCGGGCGGATGGGGCGGCGAGGTGGCGTGCATTTTAGGGCCGCGGTCGGCATCGTATTGGGCTTGTTGCTCCGCGGAAGCCGCAGATATGGGATTTCAAAACCAAAATGCTGCCTCGTACTTTCGCGGAACGCCCGATCCGGCCCAACCTCGCGGGCACGCGAAACATAAGCCCCGTAATCGTTAAGTAATGTCTGTTGGTAGTCCTTTAGCGGCATTAGGTTCCCTTTTTAGCTTTCGATGGGAAAGCCTTTGCGGCGGCTTCTAGTTGTTTCAAATAATCCTTTTCCGCATCGAGTTCTTTGATCCGTCGTCTTTCGGCGGCGAATTCCTCGTATTCCTTAACCGCGTGGGCATCGGCCGAGGTTTTCTTTACCTTTCCTGAACCTGACAAAACATCACGGTCATTGAACCTCAGGAAATCGTCGAGCCTTGTTTCCCAGTCGTTCAGAAAGACTTGCTTACGGCGCTTTGTCTGGTCTTCAGCAAAATCGAGCCACATAACGACGATCCGATTGAGTTCATCGACCTCGTTTTCCGAAAGGTAGTTCTTTGCTACCGTTACGTCCGATTTGCGTATTGAAGCGTGCTTGTGGCTGGTCAGGCCCATGTTAGGTTTATTATGATCAGCCCGCATAGTTATTATTTCCGGAGCTGTCATGCCTGCCACTGCAAAGTGAAGCTTATTTTGAATTGCGCTGTAGAACCGTGTTGTTTCTTTAGCATTTGGTATGTAGTCGCCCGCCATTGCAAAAATCTCTCGAACCCTGAGATAAACACGCTTTTCGCTCGCGCGTATGTCACGAATACGCTCGAGCATTTCATCAAAATAGTCTGGAACAGATGAACCTTTTACGGGCGGATTCTTTAACCGTTCGTCATCCATTACAAAGCCCTTAACGATGTATTCGCGCAAACGCTGCGTCGCCCAAATTCGAAACTGGGTTGCGAGACTGCTTTTTATTCGATATCCGACAGAGATAATTGCGTCGAGATTGTGGAGCGTGAGAGTTCGCTTTACATCTCTTGTGCCCTCACGACGAACTACCGAGAATTCCTCGGTAGTTGCTTCGGTAGAAAGTTCGCCCTCATCGTAGATGTTGTTAAGGTGAAACGAAATATTATCGGCCGTGCACTGGAAAAGGCGGGCCATTTCCGACTGAGAAAGCCATAGGCTT
>JAYVUD010000016.1:0-3287 GCA_043788335.1 Chloracidobacterium sp.
GAGCCCGTCAGATATCTTGTTTAATTCAGGCTGAGTAAGGCCAGTTGCGTGAGATGGTCTGGCATCAGGATTTGGGTGGTTTGATCGATCCGAAAACCACGGTCGTGGGAGCGACGCTCGAGGTGCTTTTCAGCAATTGGTGGTGAGCAGTGACGGAAAAACATCATCATCGCCCGGACGGCCGATCAGCGGGCCGAAAAGCAGTCGATGGTCAACGGCAATCTGCCCGGCTATCGAAAAAGTGGTAAGATTAGCGTTTGCTTATGGTTGACCAATCACTCGAAAAGTCCCCAACATCAGCGGTCGCAAAATACGACGCGCCGCTGTTGCCCGAGCCCGAGCAGATCGCTGCTCTCGGGCGGACGGAACGTATCGGGTTTTGGCTGACCCACCGGATGAATCTGGGCGTTTCGAAGCGGCTGATGACTTTTTTTCAGCGGCATATCGGGAGCCTCTGGATATTTCTGGCGACCTACAATCTGATGAACGTTTTCGGCATCGAAAATGTCGAAACGACCGACCCCAACCGCCCGCTCGTGCTGGTCGCCAATCACCGTTCATTCTTTGATATGTACACGGTGTCGAGCGTGTTGTTTCGCCGGACCAAGCGGCCGATGGAGCTTTATTTCCCGGTCCGCGGCAAATTTTTTTACGACAACCCGCTAGGCTGGTTCGTCAATTTTGTGATGGGCTGGTTTTCGATGTATCCGCCATTCTTTCGCGAAGCCCGTGAGGCTAAAAAGCGGGAATTTGACAAATATTCGATGCAGCGGCTCGTCCAGTTATGCTCCGAGCCGAGTTGTCACGTCATCGGGTTTCACCCTGAGGGAAAACGCAATCTCGACGGCGGCACCTACGAGTTTTTGCCCGCCCAACCGGGCATCGGCAAGGTGATCTATTCGTCGCATCCACAGGTCGTTCCGATCTTTATCGCCGGCCTCGGCAACGACCTATCTAAGCAGATCTTGGGCAACTGGACCGGCGGGCCAAAGGTGCGAATATGGTTCGGCGAACCGATCGACCTCACCTCATTTTACGAAAAGGGCGACCGCATCCGCACACACAAGGAGATCGGTGATTTTCTGATGTCGGAGATCGCCGGCCTCGGCGAGCAGGATCGCATCAAATTTGGTGAATAGCTCAGCGGTTTTGCGGAACCGGGACATTCGCATTGGCTCCGGTCGATGCCAGTTGTTTGCTCGCTTCGGCTTCTTTCTGCACTTCTTCGGGTGACTGCCATCCGGCACGCGTGAGGACCGCAACGGCGTATCTGACGGGAACGGCCATATTCGCCGCCGTGTTCTCGGTAAAAACTCCAAAATTTACCCCAATGACCTTGCCCGATTGCCCGAACAGAGGGGCACCGGAACCGCCCTCGGCCGTCTTGGCGTCATGGACGATACGGCGTGCATCCAGATCGGTGATCGTGCCCTGGGTGGTGAGGGGTACGATCTTCTGCGACTGGGCAAGGAAATTGATGAGATTTTGGCGCGAGTTGCCAAAACGGGAATTGATCGATTTAGCTTCGTTATCGTCGACCATCGCGAGCAGGCGGTCCGGGCCGCTCGGGTAGCCGATGGTCACAACCTGGCGGCCGACCGCAGCGGAATCTGAATCGACGTCGAGCGGGATGGTCGGGACCTGCGGCGGCATCATTGCAGTGTCGATCGAACCGACCGCGATGTCCTCGCGAAGCGAGACCTGGCGTACCTTGAGCGGAAACGGCTTGGCGATGTTGGGGAAATAGATCTCGAGATGCTTGAGATGAGCGCGGCCGTTGGCGGCCGTGATCATCTGCTTAACATTGTCGTCCTCGTCCCACGGTTGGACCACGTGCCGATTTGTCACGATATAGCCGCCGCCGACGTGAAATCCGGTGCCGATAAAATCGTATTCGACCGGGGAACCGGTGCCCTCGATCGACAACCCGACCTGCTGCCGCGGAGCGGGTGATGACGGATCCTCGGTTTGTCCGGGTTCGTACGGATTGGGCCGAAATGCCTGTGGGTCGACATACCGCAGCACTTTGCCGGTCTTTTTGTCGACCAGATCGTAAAGCCCGACGATCAGGCAGACCGCTCCGCCGTACTCGACCCTAAGATTTGGAGCGAGCGACTGGGCCTTTAGATACTTGTTGCTCTTTTCGTCGAGTTGGACGATCTGATCGCTCGTTTGCCCGAGTTTGTCTTTTAGCTCGGTGATCACACCGCTCTGAGCCTCGGCCAATTTTCGGCTTTCGCGAAGCTCCCGATTTACGGCAAAACCAAGATAAAGCACGCCAGTTAAAAAGCTCGCGACCAGAACGATCGTGATCAACTTTGACGTGATCGAGACCTCACGCAGCAGCTCGCGTGTAAATTCACGCAGAAACGCCTTGGCGTCGTCCCGCTTGGTCGAGCTCGCCGATTCGATCGCGGCGTCCGAGATGAAGCGCGAGATGTGGGGCTGTTCGCGATTGGTCGTAATGAGCGAGGATTTGGTCTCTAATGAAAAGAACGAAAACGAGACATCCATGTCCGGGACGTCGATGGTGTCGCCGTCGGTTACGGCGATGTAGCGCCGGATCGGTTTCTGATTGATGAGCAGGCCGATCGTCGGGTCAAAGTCGATCAGGCGAAATACGCCCTCAGTATTTTCGAGGTCGAACCAGACACCGGGAGCGTTGGCGTTGGGCATGTGGATCTGAAGGTCAGACGTTTCGTCCGACCCGATCCTGATGCGGTCCTGAGAGAAAAACTCCGTACGCTTTTCAGCGCCGACCGTAATGTGAATGATTATGCCTAATGCCATCGTGAACGCGTCTATATCAAGCAAATTCTACCATAATTGAACGCGGCAAAGATGTGATTTTGCAGACGGCGTGGCAAAATAGTAGCGATGACCAAGCCCAAATTTATAGACGATCGCGAGAAACTCGAAAAGCTCGCACCCATGATCCTCGCACCGATCAAACGCCAGGTTTTTGTCTGCACCGGCAAATCGTGCGCCGCCGTCGGCGGCAACGAGGTCCTCGCGGAATTTAACCGCATCCTCGTCGAAAAGAACCTCCGCCAGGGCAAAGAGTCCAAAGGCCGCAACCCGATGGGCACCTGCGTCCTCACCGAATGCGGCTCCATCGGGTTCTGCTCCGTCGGCACCGCCGTCATGGTCCACCCCGACGGCACAATGTACGGACAGGTTCAACCAGAAGACGTGGCTGAGATCATTGAAGAACACATAGAGAAGGGAAATGTGGTCGAGAGATTGGCGTTGATGCGATTGTCAGTAGCCCGCACGTAAGTAAGGGC
>JAYVUD010000017.1:0-11866 GCA_043788335.1 Chloracidobacterium sp.
GCCACCTCGGTGCCGGCGAGAATTTTGCCGTCGGAAAGGTCCACATGGAGACAGGGGCATCAAATGACATCGGAAGCCAAGGTAAGTACTGGGTGCGGGCGATCTATCTGATCCTGATCATCGGCCTGGTCGGCGGCATGGTCGCTCATAACGGGTTGGTGTGGTACCGAAAGGCCGCCGCGAAACGCGACAAAGAACATCGGCCGATCGTCCGGATGTCCGTCAATCAGCGTATCCAGCACTGGTTTTTGCTGACGAGTTTTACTGTCCTTGTAATAAGCGGATTTGCACTCGAATACCCCGAAACCTGGCTCGGATGGATGACCGGTAACAGCGAGTCGATTCGCCGCATAATCCACCGTGTAGCTGCGGTTGTGATAATCGTTGGCGGTATCTACCACATATTCTACCTCGCCGCTTTCAAGGAAGGTCGTCTCTGGGTCTATGACATGTTCCCGCGTTGGAAAGACGTAACGGATCTCTTTGTAAACCTCAAGTACTTTATCTTAAATAAGGGCGAGAAACCCAAATTCGCCAGATTCAGGTATGCGGACAAGGCCGAATACTGGGCGGTCATCTGGGGCACGGTCATTATGGGTCTCACCGGCCTGATGATCTGGTTCAAGGTGGACATTTTCGGTTTTCTTCCCAGATGGGCGATCGATATCGCGATCTCTATTCATTTTTACGAGGCCATACTGGCTACGCTCGCGATCATCGTCTGGCATTTCTACCATGTCATTTTCGACCCGGATGTCTATCCGGTAAACTGGACATTTTATGATGGACGTATGTCCGAAGAACTGTTCAAGGAAGAACACGAACAAGCCTATGAAGATATGATCGAAGCCCAAGACGCAAACGCCCATGCCGAAGTCCCGGAACCGGTTGAAGACAGGTCCGGCGAGGACACGAAGCCATCCTCACCGGATAAGGATAAATAGGAATAACCAGGAAGTTAACCGCCGGTTTACGTGGGACAATGAGAATGCCGCCCGACAGATAGCTTGCCGGGCGGCATTCTTATACGAGAACGTATAAAACGGCCCACGGCCCAATCTGCACTGTGCCGTTTCTCGGTTTGTCAGGCCAAACCGAAACACGATGCGACCTTAGCCTCTCGATCCGGTCGGGACTAATGGCCGGGGTCAACCATATCAGTTCCTTTACTGGAGTTATCCACGCGAATAGAGACTTTGCCAATCCAAATCTCAACCGACACCTAAATGGTTTCAATTCAAATTGCGATCCGGCCGCCGCGTGCTGCATTACTCTAGATCATCGGCCACAAAATAGGGGCTGCCCTTTCGAGCAGCCCCACTTCTCGTACTCTAGTCCGCCTTTCTATTTTCTGGCGTGACACGCAACGCACTGGAACATCGATATGTCACCAAGGTTGATCGGATGCGTGAACGGTTTGTCCGCTCTATGGCAGGTCTCGCACTTACGGTCGGAGAGCGATCCCAGATCGACCGGGTGCTTGAACGGCCCGGTCGACGCATTATTCTCCGGCGGGCCCTGCGAGTCATAGATCACCGTATGGCACACGTTGCAGTCGTTAGTGATGACCTTGCCGGCCGGACTGAAATGCTGGCCATCGTGACAACGGAAGCAGCCGGACGTATGCAGATGGCCGACATTATTCGGGTGTGTCTGCCAGTCGGTCTTCATCTCCGGGAAAAAGTACGTCTGATAGATTCGCTGGACCTCGGCGATCGCCGTCTTGATCTCACCCTGCTTCTGGGCGAAAACATCCGCGTACTTCGTCTGATAGAACTGCAGCAACCCGGATTCGATCGCGGCGGTTGCTTGTTCGGTCGTCTCGTACTTATCGCTCAGAACCTCGACCGCTTGGCGTTTGAGATACGGCAACGTTGCGTCCATCCGGCCGGCTACGAATGAATCGTCAACGGCGACATCGGGCGGTTGATAGACGTGAGCGGGACGGTTGTGGCAATCCACGCAGTCCATCTTGCGCATTTTCGTCGGTTCGATCTGGTCGGCCGGAAGCGGTTTGAACTTGTTGTTGTACTCGGTGACCACACCGTTCCGATCTTTAATGCGTACCCAGGGGATAACCTGACGACGGTCGTCTGTCGCGATATAGTTGATCTCATTGGCGATATTCATATGCCAATGAATACCGGTGATCTGACCGTCCTTGGCGTTGCCGCCGCCGACATTGATCAACATACGTCTTTCTCGCAAAGTGTTCTTTTCGTCAAAGCCGTAACGGTTAAAGACCTTCATCTGCGCGCCAAAGAACTTTTCGGGCCAATGGCATTGCTCACAAGTGTCCGGCGCCGGACGCAGATTGTGGACCGGCGAACCGATCGGCCGCGGATACTTGTTAAACGTTACGGAATAAAGCTGATAGGCACCGGACAGTTTTGAACGAACATACCACCCTGCTCCGCCGCCAACGTGGCAATCAACACAGCGGACTCTCGCATGGGCTCCGGCCAGATATGCGGTAAATTCCGGCTTCATCGGCGTGTGGCACGTTTGGCCGCAGAACGTCACCGACTCGGTATACTCAAACGCCCGATAGCTTACAAAAGCACTTGCAAACAAAAAGATGAACGCAACGCCCAAAAACACTTCTAAAGATCGGCGTCGCTGGGGGTCGTTTAGATCGATCACCGGAAAGGCTGCGATCTGTTCCTCGGTCATATTGATCCGCCGATGCCGTTCCCAAAACAGGCCGACAGCCGTAATAACGAGCCCTACAACCACGATCGTTGGAATGGCGATAAACAGGATCAACCCGGTGTATGGGTTTTCGCTGGTAGCAGTAAACTCGATCAGAATGAGCAATACAAAAGATGTAATACTCGCCGCAACCACAGCCATGCCGAAGTAGCTGATGATGTTCCTAAACAAACTCGGCCTCGGTGTTCCACCGGAGGTCTCATGTATCGACGCATGGCCTTCCACTGGTTTTATTGTCTCTTTCTTGTTCATTACTATATTAACCCGTTGGGTCGTAAGGGACCCAACATATACGTACTGCGGCCGCCCGCTTTCGATTCGCCTGAACCCGTCTATTGCGAATCGATTGTCGACGGCCACCTAATAACCAAAAAGAAGGTTACCCATCATTTACTTCGGAGCAGCCACGAGTGTCTTCATATAGGCCACCAGAGCGGTTGCTTCGGCCTCGGTCATACCCTTTGCCTTGAAACCGGGCATCGGCGGCATCTTACCGGCCTTGCCATCCATAACGATCTTTACGAGTTCCGCATCGGCTTTCGTCGCATCAAAGGATTTAGATGCCGTCGCCGTATGACACATTTGGCAGCTTGCCTTATACTTTACGGCCGGATCATCGCCCGCATTCGCAGTGACTTTCACCGGGGCAACCCTAAAAACAGCTAGCAACAAAAGTGGCAGTACAAAAAACAAAATAGCGATCAATTTCTTATTATCAGAATTCATGTATATCTCCTAAACCTTGATTATCGAGCATGTCAGCAATTTGCCGGGCGTGCTCTTCGCAATCTCATCTGCAACGTTCGTGCCAGAGGCTGTGCCGGGCGAAAGCACGCAATTGCCAACCGTATTGCTCAATCCGACCAACAGGCCCACACCGATACTAAGTCAATCTTCACGGCCGATGCGTAAAATCACGCACTGTAGCCGGTCAAAATCTGAATTTATTACCCTGATGGCACCGCTTGCAGTTAGAAAAATCATCCGCACCGAATGCCTTCTTTCCGGAGTGACAACCCCCGCAACTCATCGACCCGGCAGGTGCAAAATGCATAGAGACCGCCGGGTTCGACATTTGTCGTCCCCGCGATGCGCCGGGCCGCAGGTTGTGGCACGAGGCACAGTTGACATTTCTCGCTGCCAGGTGTTTTGCATGACTAAAACTTTTCCGAAATGCCGGTGATGACGTGGACGTTCTAACGAGTCGCCCGGGTACGTGACAGATATTACACGATGACGCAGCCGACGACGACGAATGACACTGAAAACAAGTAACATGTGCATTTACGCCTGCTGGTATCGATCTCGCTACTCCGCGGCCCTCGACCTTATGGCAGGTAGCACAATTGCTCCGCGTGTGCCTCGAATGGTCAAACTTGACACCAAAACTGCGAAGAGGTGGAAATCGCTTCATCGCACCCGTGTCGGCATTCGTATGACAGATGGTGCAGATCGGGCTCGATTTGTCCGAAAACTGCTCTTGGTGGCAGCCGGTACACGGCAGATGATCTATCTTTCCCGGAAAGCTGATCCTCGCCGAATTATCGTCGCGGCGGTGACAGAGCAGACACGGTAGGCGGCTATGAAAAGCGTTTGAATGCGTAAACTTCGAATAGTCCTTGTCCTCCGTTTGCGGGGCCACCACCTCATTATCGGGTCCCGGAGTGGAAGCGCTCTTCCCGGCAAAGCCCACGACGAGGGCGTAACCAAAAAACAGAATGCCGCACAGCATTACCAAGAACTCGAAAAGCCGAAGAGTGGAAAATAGCTTCCGCCCGTGGTGCCGATCGATCGTTACTTTTTCGAACATACCTATTAATTTCACTTTCCGGTCGCGGCCGTTAATACATCGGAGTGTGTTTTCGGAACTGCTTGCGTTCCGAGCGATACGTGGCACTTGATGCACTGGAATTTAGGATTCGCCTTACGCGCGTCCATTTCAGTGTTGAGCGCCCCGCCATCAGCGGTCGACGGCGTAGCATGACACATCGCACACGACGAGAGCGGCACCTTTCGGGTCAACGGATCCACGGTATTCATCTTAACAACATCGTGGCAGGTCGAACACGGCATATCGACGTGAGCGGCAAAATCGTGTTGGAACTTTCCTGCGGACTCCCGCTTTTTCCAGGTATCAGTCATTACCTTATCGTCCTTGATCATCGTCGCCGCGAGCTTAGCATCAAAATCCGACGCCGGTTGCGGTGGTTTCAGATGGTGACACGCGGCACAAGATGACGACGCCGGCAGGATGCCCGAATCGGCGTTGTGACAGGTAAAACACGTAGTGTGACCGATCGGAGCCGACTTGAATGTACCCTTCTTCAGCCAAAAACCATCGCCTAGTTTGGGCGGAGGTGGCGTAACGTACTCGAGCGGATCTTTACCTTGCGGCTTATACGTTTTATGACACACCGAGCAGCTTTCCTCGCCGGCACGGCGTCGTTCGGGGCGGACAAACGCGGCGTTCATAAACGTACCGGCACCTTCCCTGTTTTGAGAGACGATCTTGATATGTTTGTCGTGCGGAAATCCGACAACGAAATCCGACTCGGCCGTCCCGCCCTTGGGCGACAGGTCAAATATCTCCCTTGGATTCGGAAACGGATGTCGGGTGCTGTCCCGCGGGCCGGGATTAACATGGCAAATAGAACAGATCTTCGGCGGGCTTCCCCTAAAAAACTGCTGTTTATGACAACCAAGGCATGACTGATGCTTGGGATACTCGGTCACGTCAGGGAACGCGTTTGCCTCAGGACGGACTTTCTTCCAGTTGTCCGAGGGAAATTTGTGACAGGTACCACATTCCACCTGGTGAGCTTTTTCAGCGTGTGGAAACTCACTGTATTTGGCTTTCCTTGGCGCTGGCTTAGTCCGCACCGCTGCCCGCTTGGTCCTAACCGGCGTTGCCGATGGCTCAACACCCGGATTCGCGTTTACCGACGATGGCCGTAGATAGAGCGAAAAAGCCGCAAAAGCGACCACAACCCCTATCCCAACCACGATTCGGATATCTATCTTTCCACTCTTCATTTGCATCGTACAAAACTTCCTTTCGAAATTTTAGCCGACTACGCTAGTAATTGATGTGACTGGTATCACATACTAGCATTGATAATTTACTTCGCGAAATTATACGCGGCCAGACGGGGAATTATCCGCACAAATCGGATATTGGCGAATTTGCCGGACTAAGCGGACAAACTTCCAACCCCTTTATTTTACCGCATTTTGATCAATATGCAGATTTCCCGAACGATAGGCACGCAGATTGCCAAGTTCTTATAATGAGATTTAGATATTATGTCCACAATTGAACAGGTCGTTACAAAAGGCGCAAGCGATCATACCTCAAAAACGAGAACCGGAGAGTCCATTTTTTCTCGTTTCCTGAAATTGCTTTGCTCGGTTAAATTCGGTGTTGCTTTGCTCGTGTTACTCGGATTGGCGTGCCTCATCGGTATGCTGGTAATGCAGCAGAACGTCGATGGCTTCGAACGATATTTTGCTCAGCTCACTCCGGCCCAACGAATCGTTTACGGCAAGCTCGGAATTTTCGATATCTACCACGTCTGGTATTTCAATGCACTGCTGGCCATTTTGTCGCTTAATATAATTTTGGCGTCGATAGACCGATTTCCTAAGACGTGGCTGTTTATCTCAAAACCGAACGTCACAGTTCCGGTTCGGTGGCTGCGCGATCAGATGCAGACTGCCGAATTAAACCTCGTTGGGACCCAAGAAGATACGGTTGGCCGTATTTCGGCTGCCATGAAGACCGGCGGTTGGCGGAGTGTCCGCACCGCAGAAAAGGGCGGACGAACCTACGTTCTTGGCCAGAGCGGCGTCTGGAACCGCCTCGGGGCCTATGCGGTCCACGTCGGCCTCCTAACTATTTTCATCGGCGGCTTTATGACAGCCCAATTGGGCTCAACGGGCAGTATGCCGCTGACACCGGGCTCAACGACCAATCTGATGTTTGATACGGTTGTCGAACTCGACAAGGCAAATCAGGTCACCAAAAAAGTTCCGTTTGACGTAACCTGCATCGACATGCAGCAAAAGCTGATAAAGAAAGACGGATCGCTGTCGGCGATGAACACCATCGACTGGATGACCCGTTTCACGATCACCGACGAAACCGGAACGCATGATGCTTTTGTCCAAATGAATAAGCCGTTCGACTATCGCGGTTACCGGTTCTTTCAGGCCAGCTTCACACCTGTCGGTCGTGCTCGCAATATTACTATCAAAGCCAAGCCGGCTAATGGCGGCGAACCCCAGGACGTAACCATCCCGCGTGATGGATCGACCGTACTGGCTGACGGAACCAACATTAAGTTCAGCGAATTTCGCGGCAGCTTCAGCATTGGAAAAGAAGATCCAAACGAAAATACCTCAGACTATCCCAATCCGGCGGCCGTGCTGCAGGTAACGCAGCCTGGAACCCCTCCTCAGACTGCCTATGCCTTTGGGCCCCAGATGGCAAATATTCCCATCGCGGCAAAGCCGATCGCCGGATATACATTTCAGTTGACAGATTTTGAAAAGGTTGCCGATCAACACATTCTCTCAGTCCAACGCGATCCCGGTGCGACGGTCGTGTACATCGGCTTCATACTGCTATGCTTGACGTTGGTAGCGGTATTCTTCTTCTCACACCAGCGTGTCTGGGCGGCCGTCGAAGGCGGGCCTGATGGCACGAGCAACGTCATTTTCGGCGGAAACGCCAACCGTAGCGTCAACGCGTTTGATGAAAAATTCAAACGCTTTATTGGAGATCTGGCTGACTCCGGCAGTAAGTAAATGGAGACCTAGCTAATGATTATTAACGTACGAAACATCAAATTGACGATAACCGCGGTATTTTCCGCGATCGCGGTTCTTTCCTTTGCATTTGGCGATATGACGGGCACGACCACACATGCCTCTTTTAGCGGCCCGCCAACCGGTCGAACCGGAGCGCCGGGCGAATCGACATGTACATCGTGTCACAACGCCAGCGGTCAAACAGGCCAGTTCAATATCATCACACCCGCCGGTTACACGCCGGGGCAAACGTACTCGATCACGGTTCAAAACACCACTACCGACACCTCTCGATTGGCGTGGGGCTATCAGGTCATTCCGCTGACCACCGCTAACGCGATGGCCGGAACGGTCTCCGCTCCGACCGCCACCAGCCGGATCAGGGTGTCAGGTTCAAAGAGCTACGCAGAGCAGTCGTCAACCGGCGTCTTTGTAAACCAGACCGGCGGATCGACGTGGTCATTTAATTGGACCGCACCCGCAACTGACGTAGGCATCGTGACATTTTATGGTGCCGGGTTGCATGCAGATAACAGCGGCGACGAGACTGGTGATCAAACGTACACGGCCGCGGTCGCGGTACCTCGATCGGTCGCGGTTGTCATCCATCACGGTTTCACCGATTTCGATGGCGACGGTAAGGCTGACGCGAGCGTTTTTCGTTCGAGCGATCGTTACTGGTACTTAAATCGCAGTACCGCGGGATTTACGGCATATCAGTTTGGAATGGCGACAGATAAACGGACACCGGCGGATTTCGACGGCGACGACAAGGCCGACATCGCTGTCTGGCGTGAGGCACCGGCAAATCAGGCTGTCTTCTACATACTTCAGAGCTCGAACAACACGGTGAGGGCCGAGATGTTTGGTCAGACCGGCGACGACCCGACCGCGGTCGGTGATTGGGACGGCGACGGCAAGGCAGATCCGGCGGTTTACCGCGACTCGGCGTTCGGCTCGCAGGGATATTTCTTTTACCGTGGTTCGCTCAATAATCCGGCTGGGAACATTAACTACGTTCCGTGGGGAATAACCGGCGACAGGGCAATGCATGGTGATTTCGACGGCGACGGCAAGATCGACGCGGCGGTGTTCCGACCGTCCACAGCTACCTGGTACATCGCTCAGAGTTCGAACGGAGCAGTTCGCTATGAGAACTGGGGCCTGGCCACCGACAAATTCGTGACCGGCGACTATGACGGTGACAGCAAGACCGACCTTGCTGTTTTTCGTAACGGAGTCTGGTATGTTAAGCAGAGTTCGAACGGAGCTGCGGCCTACTATGCCTGGGGCCTGAATACGGACACACCCGTACCCGCAGATTTTGACGGTGACGGCAAGACCGATCCCGCCGTTTACAGAGCCGGGATCTGGTACGCAAGACTGAGTAGTTCAGGCAGTCTGAGTGTTATTAATTTTGGCAATTCGACTGATAATCCTATCGCAAGTTCATTTGTAAAATGATATCTTGATCAATAGGAATTAGAATAATTATTGACCCGGACCGCGGTTCCCCGAGCGGCGCAAGCGGTCCGGACTTTATTTAATAGGGGACTGTTTTATGAATCAGCAAGTTTTGGAACCACCGATCATGGCATCGGCAGAAAAGAGTTACGATCAGAGCCCTCCATCCACGTGGCGAACATACATTCCGGCAGCTTTTGCCCTTGGTGGTTCGTTCGCATTGCTCCTGATCCGTATCAATGTTGGCGGGCAGCATTTTATCACCGACGGAGCATTGATGATGCTCGCGTTGGCAGCGTATCTGATCGCGGCCGTATTTCATCTTACCAATCTCTATGCTCCGTTTCGCTTCGCCGAGAGCCTCGGCATGTGGGCGGCTACGCTTGGCGTATTCTTTAATCTTTCGAGTTGGCTGCTGCGTTGGGTCGCGGCATATGATCGCGAACTCGCGATCTTTAATCAGCAGGGAACCAATCCGGCCGACATGCCGTGGGTTTTCCGCTATGTTCCGTTCGCCAATCTTTATGACCTAAGTTTGGCATTCGCGTTCGGTGCAGGTATTACGACGCTTTTCGTTATGCGGCGTCATCAATTCCGGATAGTGGCGGCGGTCTCGTTGCCGCTGGCCGCGATCATTCTGGTTCTAGCCCGCTTTATCGGTAACGAACTGATCGACCTGCCACCGGTTCTAGACTCCTACTGGCGTCCGATCCACGTCGGCATCGCTAGCTTGAGCTACGGTATCGCACTCGTCTGTTTCGCGGTCGCCGTGCTTTACCTTCTCAAGGACGGACTCAAAGTCGAAAAGATGTCTATTTGGACGAGTGCTTTCGCACTCGGCGTCTTTATGACGATCAGCAAGTTCAGTATCTTTTCGCCCGCGACATTCGGCACCTACACAGCCTCAGTATTCAGCGGCAATTCGCGAATGGCCATGGCGTTACGGGCAGACATCCCGTATGTCGGCTGGTTTATAGTCGCCGCCGCCGCGTTACTCGTAGCATCGGCAATAGGCCACGCGTTATATATTTCCAAAGAGGATACCAACGCGCGCAATTGGGGGAACCGCTTTCTGTATGCATCGCTCGCCGTTCAGGGAGCAGGAATCGCGATGCTCGTCTACCAGCTTAAGTCGCTCGGAAACATTGCTTCGCACATCGGAACATCCGGTTACGGGCGATTCGCCGAGTGGATGCTGCAGCAGCAGGATATGCCGCAAGCCCAGATCAATTCGATGGGCCAGCAACAGCTTTACACGATCGCAAATAAGTGGATCGTTGAAAATGGAGCCGGTCTCCATCTCAGCCTGAATGCAAATCCCGTCGAGTTGGCGGCTCTGATCACTGCGTTTACCGGCACTTTCTTTGTTGTCCTCTTTGGCTTCAAAACCGACAAGATACGTACGCTTCTGCCGTCGGCGGACACCCTCGATGGCCTGATGTACAAACTCGCCGGAGTGACATTTGCCGGTCTTGCTCTGCTGCTCATCACCGGTGCCGTCTGGGCCAATGAGTCGTGGGGACGCTATTGGGGATGGGACTCTAAAGAGGTCGGAGCCTTGGTAGCATGGTTGACATACGCTGGATTCCTGCATTCACGTATCGCATACGGATGGCGTGGACGCCGATCGGCATACTTTGCGGTTGTGGCGTTTCTGTTCGTGATATTCACGTATCTGGGAGTGAGCTATTTACTACCGGGATTACATTCTTACGCGTAACATTTATGAATAAGGAAAACATACTCTTTGGGGCCGTCGGCTTGCTGGCCGGTCTGATAATCGGCTTCTTTGCCACAAATTCACTCAATAAGGGGTCAGCGGGCATGGGTACGTCCGCTGATATGAAACAAAACTCAAACATTCCGCCGGGCCATCCTGAGATACCCGGCGGTGGACAGGCGGGTGCGCCGGGCGTGATGCAGCCTGAAGCGCTGGCAGCAATCGAGAAGGCCAAGCAGTCACCTAATGACTTTGAGGCTCAAATGAAAGCTGCCGAGATGTACTATTCGGTCGACAAGATGGACGAGTCGATTGCACTTTTGAAGCGTGCCAATCAGATCAAGCCCGATGATCGCGAAACAGTCGTTCAGCTCGGCAACGTCAATTTTGACGCCGGACACTTCGAAGAAGCTGAGAAATGGTATACCCAGGCTCTTGCCAAAAAACCGGATGATATCGGCGTCAGAACTGATCTTGGCTTAACGTTCTTCTACCGTGATCCGCCAAACTATGACCGGGCCCTCCAGGAATACGCTCGCTCACTTGAGATTGATCCGAATCATGAACAGACGTTGCAAAATATGGCGGTAGCGTTGGCCAAGAAAGGTGACGGAGCCAAGGCAACGGCAGCCCTCACCAAACTCGAGGCTATCAATCCCAAGAACACCTCAATTCCCAAGATCCGCGAAGAAGTTGCCAAGCTTGGAACAAAATAGGCCGATAGATCCAAAACTCCCTGAGAATTGGCCCGGGAACAATATAGAATAAGAAAAGAGGCCGCCCGGAAAGGTTGGCCTCTTTTTTTATCATGGAATACTGTCTATGGGTTCTGGCTCTTCTTACGAACCACCTCGACCGAGCACTGAGCGTGGGCAGCGACAGAGGCGGACGTACTGCCGAGCAGGAAACGCTCTAGTCGGCTGCCAAACGAATTTGCTCCGACAAATATACAGTCGGCGTTCCACTTTTCCGCTTCGCGGATCAGTATGTGGTTCGGATTGCCTTCAGCGATTCTGGTCGTCACGCTGAGGCCGGCGGCGTGCAGCGTCCTGGCGGCCTTTTCAGCCAGCGTGGCGACCCATTTGTACTCGGACTTGAGTTCATCTTCAGCCCAGTCCGCGACCGGCGGGATGAATCGCCCGATTGACGTCGGAACGATCG
>JAYVUD010000018.1:0-3458 GCA_043788335.1 Chloracidobacterium sp.
GGCAGTCGCTCCCGCCGAAGCGACGATAAAAAACAACAATGAAAACAGTATCTTTCGAATAATCATAAAATCTCCAATCTATCTGTAAATTTGAGTACCTCATTAGGTCAAGGCAGCTCAAAGTGCTGATGAAAATGCTTAAACATATCCATCTTTTAAGGGAATTTTAGCCAGCTGCAGGTCGGCCAACGGCGATCGCATTTGATCTCGACCAACCCTTGCTCCTCGGTATCGCCACAATGATCGCTGCGATAGCCGGACTCTCCTGCCCCTGAGCCCGGCACAAATGTCGGGTCTACATATTAGGGCGGATCTCATATCTTTCTGATCGCTTTGTTTTCCATCTCCTATTGAGCCGGAGCGGCAGGCGCCGGCGCCGCGGGGGCTGCCGGGGCCGTTACTTTTATATTGATATCTTTTTTGGGTCCGGTCTTTAGTACACCGCTGTAATAAACGACCCCTGCGATAATTGCGACTACCACTACAAGGGCGATCGCCCAAACCGCGTTGCTACCTGTTCCGTTATCTTCGTTCATATGTTTTGCTCCCGGTGCATCAACGGTCAGAATAGCAGACCCGAGTACCCGTCCTCTGTGCACTAGCGTACATTGGGAGCGAGCCGAGACTGCGACCGGCGGTCAAACGTTTTGCGGAAAATAGCTCCAAAAGTTGAAACGTTGTAGCCCACGAGGCCATTGCTGATGCTACTGACCGTCATCGAGCCGACACTGGTGCCGAAAGCTCCGGTTTTTACCTGCATCGCCGACATTTTATTGTAACTGTGACCGTCGTCACATCAATCAATGGTAAAGAGGCGGAAAATGAGAGCATAGTAGTAATCTCATGAGGTTTCTACTTTGTTGGAGGTATATCATGATCACGAAGTATTTTAAGTATGCTTTTGTCATTGCCTCGTTTTTGGCCGTGCTTTTTTTATTCGACACTGCTCGGCAGAACGCACAGGTGATGCCTAAACCCGCGGATCCGCTCAAGATGCCGGAGGTCATCACGCTTGCAAAGGGCTCGAAGCAGGGCGAGGTTACGTTCAATCACGTCAAACACAATAGCGGCGAATACAGCGTCGCTGGGCCGATACTGTGTATCGCATGCCATCACACGGCCCAACCGGCGTTGGAACTGGCAAAACACGATCTCAAGACGAGCTGGCCGGCTGGCAGAACTACGACGCTGACCCTCGATCTGTTTAATAAAGACCCAAAGGCAGCGGGAATTGCAAAATGTCGAGATTGTCACGCCCGTCTGAATGAAAAGCCGGTGTTGCTGGCAGAAACACCGGTCCTAAAAGACCCCGGCAGCACGACGATGACGATGATGACAAATCAGCTCGCGTTTCACCGAACGTGTGACGCGTGTCATTTTCAGATATCGGCCAATCGTGCCGATACCAAGGTGCCGGATTCGATAACATGCAAATCGTGCCATAAGAAGGCCGCCGGTTAGCAGGTTCGCGATAGCCATGAACGGCAAACAGTTTAGCGGTCGGCGGCGGGGCGAAGCTTTGCCGCCGGCCGTTGACGTTCCTATGCCGTGTTGGTGGCTCTAGCGGTTTCGGATCAGGCGGAGGTTGAGCCGTCGCGGATACGCCAGCGGACGAGGTAATGACCGAGGTTTTGTTATTTGCGAGGATCGCACTGCTTTTTCGGTACATTCTCAGCATCTTCAGTTGGCGACGATAGAACTCAGTAAATAACTGCTGGTTCAAAAAAAGGCTGTCCGACGTCACGAGCGTCGGGCAGCCTTTGGGTTAGTTCTACTCGGACACTACGGTGTTGTCACGATGGTGTAGGTTGGTGACGGGTTGCCGATGGGTTTGTTCTTTTTAATGAGGGTGCCGCGGTAGTCGCGGGACTCGGGGTCGCCGGGGGAGGCGGGCGGGTCGTCGTGGATGCCGGGCGACGACGTGAATACGCCGGCGAGGCCCCATTTTGTATCGCCTTTTCGCCTAAACTCGACACGCATCGCGTCCTGTCCCTGCTTGGAAAAGCTGATCTGCACCTCGCTGCCGCCGAGCACCTTAAATTTCAGCTCCGCGGTCAGATTGTTCGGGTCGATCAGGTTGTTACCACCGTCGACGAGCCCGAGTTCTTCGCCGATGGTGTCGTTGTAACCGGCGGACGATTTGATCCGCTTGATTATCGCCTTGACCTGATTTTCGATGCCCGACGCGACAGGACTCGGCGGCGAGACGGCGGGAAATGTCGGCGGCGCTGGTGGGGTTGCGACCGGGTCGCCCTCGAAAACGGCCTTTTTGAACGCCGTGAACGATTCTTTGGCGTCGCTGACCTGTTGGGCGATCGTTACGAGATATGCGTAGTTTGGCGCCTGTTTTACGATAAAATCAACGTCACCCGAAGCGACACCGAGCGTTCCCGCGAGTCCGGGCAGTTTGGCTGCCAGGTTTTGGATAAGCAAATTTGTCTCTGCTTCGTTTGTCGGAAATGGTTTTTCTGCCATTTTTAGAGATCCTCCAATTCTTTTTTTAGTCTGAAATCCCCCCTTGATCCGTCTGTCGTGACTCAAAATAGATGCACCACACGCCAAACGAGGTTGCCCGCAGGCCGCGAAAAGTTCGTCGACCCTCACGACGAACCCGCCACGCCACGCGACAGACCCGACACACCACGCGACAGACCCGCCAAGCCACGCGACAGACCCGACACACCACGCGACAGACCCGAAATAGCACGCGACAGACCCGACACACCACGCGACAGACCCGCCAAGCTACTCGAGACACCCGACACGCTATTCGACAGATCCGACACAGAATGAAAAAGTCCGTCCACGGCCCGTTCAGCACGCCCCACAGGTCGCCGAGACCCAATAAACATCGGCATTGCACGACATTGAGCGGGAATTAGACACAGAATAGAGTGTCGCGTGAACCCACCTAACCGGGTATGACAAAGAGATTTTTGGGGATAAGGTGGGTGACGTCCGGCCGGCCCGAAATTCGCGGATAAATCTTTTTTTGAAAAAAGATGATAGGGTTTGGCTCGAAATTACGCGCTTTATGGTAGAGGGTTAATTTTGGGGATAAGAATATGACGGAGAAAAACGCACGGGTACGCGAGACCCATGAAATCGGAGAAACGCTCGGCCTGAGGGACGTCGGTAGTTTGGATGATTCGGAGGCTACACCGTCTTTACCGGAAAGATCGAGTGGCCATTGGCGTCGCGTCTGGTTCTCGTACCTGCGAACCCATCTGCCAGCTATCGGGATCGTTGCCTTTGTATTGCTGATCGTCGTCGGCATAATGGCCCGCAATGGCTGGCTGCCGTCGACTGATCCCGCAAGTGGGAAACGTACGGGCTGGTTTGGCTCGACGTCAGAACCGGGAGCCGTTCGGCGAGGCTCTCGAACCGCCGTAGCGACCGGGTTCCGCCAGCCGCTGCCGAGTGCGACGCCGCAACTGGCCAGAGAGTACGTCTACGCG
>JAYVUD010000019.1:0-2288 GCA_043788335.1 Chloracidobacterium sp.
GACGGGAATCACGTTCACGCAGTGGCGGGATTTGGGGAGCAACTTGCTCTACCGCGATCCGGCATTCCGAGTCCTGACCGGCCTGTACATGGGCCACGCTCCTGCATCGATGCAGGAGCGGCACTACATCGACCCGCCACCCGACACCCTGGACGCCGCCCTCGACTACATGCACGGCGTCTTGTTCCCAGGGTTGCCCGCCTGACGGGGCTGGGGGGCCGGGTGGTGGCCTGGCATTGGTACTGCCGGGTGAATTGTCGCATATTTATTCCATCGATCTAGGCGAGTCTACGGAGTTTCCCTCGCTTCTATTCGTCACTCGCTTCTGTTCGTCACTCATATTTCGTGGTCCTCGTCGTCCAGGGCTTCGAGACCGTCTTCCCAATCGAAATCGTAATCGTAACAAATCTCGATCTTCCCATCATGCAAGCAGCATTCCGCCGGATATCCGTTGTCATATCCGTCCCCCACCAATACGCCTAGATCGACGAGGCGTTGAACCATTGGGAAAACTGTCTTGGCAATATCCGTCGCCAATGTACGATATTCCCTCGTCTGACACTTGCCTGCTTCCGCCAAATTTTGCAGTAGCATCATTTTCCGGTTCATTGCAACCTCCTGGTTGCTAGTCGGACCTGTAGGTTGTGCTTTCGCTCGTGCCCTTCTATCGTTTCGTGCCTGTCCCATTTCTCTCCCCTTTATTGGTGTGGTGCCTGATCCTACCAGAATGGGCGGATTTTCCTTGTCCGTTTTATCGCCCCGGTTTACGCCGCGTACAAGTTTTCTTCTTCTTTCATCGCCCGCCTGAGTAGTTCGTTGAATTTTCGCCTCCCCGAGGCGTCTGGGGGGATGATTTCTTTAGGTTTTTTCCTCTGGCCCGTACCTTGGGGGAGAGGCTGTATCCCTAAGTCCCCCCCCTGCATATCCAGAACCGAAACTAACTCCTCCGTGATCGCGAATTTACACGCCTTGCCCCTCTTCCCGACCCGCCGCTCGTCCCCGTAGTGGAAGTACGTCGCATCCCGCCAGTCGATGTAGCCGCACTTGACGGACAGGAAGTCCCTGAACGCAGTCCAGCGGTGATGATTCCAGGTTCTCGTCACGAGTCCGTTGTCGTAGGCGGTCGTCCACAGTTGTTCCGCCCGTGCCTGCGAAAGGGTGCCGTCCTTGTTCGGGTTCTCGTGGCAAAATTTCAGGATCGCGAAACATATCGCTGCATGTTCTTCGCCGACACGGTATCGGCGGTTGGCCTGGAGGTCGGCACCCTGGTTGTACTTGCCGACGAGGCGACGGTAGGTTTTCATGTAGTGTTGGCGATCCGCCTCGGTGAAGTCTTCCGCCCCCAGGGTGCCGCCGTAGCAGGCTTGCCTCTGTTGGAAGTTTCGGGCGGGGTCGGGCATGGACAGGGTGGGGGAAGGAATTGACGGTTTAGGAGACGGCATGGACAAGAGGGATATCGAGTCCAGCGTGATCTCTGCGGCCTGCAACAAGCTGGTGGCAGTCCGGGGAATCTTCGCAAGGCGACCGTTGACGAACTGCGACATATTCCATCGGCCATTGTCCAGACGCCATTTAATGACAGGGCAAGTTCCCTGAATATCGAACCCGCTGATGTCGAAACCCATCGCAGCCAGGTCGGCACGGATAATATCCTGTAGTCGGTCGATGCCCGCGTTGACCTCTGCGGCCCCGCGTCCCAGCTTGTAGAGCCAGACGTACCCGTGGTGGCCCTTGCCCGAGGTCGATGGCTCCACATGCACCTTGCCGTCGAAATACTTGTCGCTGATATATTTGATGGCCTCGAGGGTTCCTTTCTCGCCATTCTTCGCGTCGGGGTCCAGCATGAGCAGGATACGCTCCTGCGTAATTTTCTCGTTGCCCTGGTAATAGAGGGTGTCGAGGTTCCGCCAGTGATTCTCCAGGTCGGCTCCGCAAAGGCGTTTCAACCGCGAGCCGATATTCTGGTAATGCACGACGGTCGTGGCCTTGTATGCAAATCGTCGGCCCCGCTCGTGCGTCGGGTCGGTTACGCCGTAATTGGTCGGGCTGAACGCGGAGAGCAGCGTCTTGTGCAGGGGCGAAAGTTTTGCACGCGAAACTTTCTGCGGCTTGGATCGACGGGCCTTTTGCCTGTCGTCCATGTACCGACGAAAGTTTCCGTCGGGTTGCTGTTGAATTTCAGGGGCGGGGAGTATATCATACATTTGTTCTGTTTCCGTGGGCCATCCCTTTCCGGCGAAGAAAGAGGGGTGGCCCATATTTTTTTGGGACAGGGTATTATAGCCGAC
>JAYVUD010000020.1:0-2199 GCA_043788335.1 Chloracidobacterium sp.
AGATCGTTAGGGCGTTTTAACGTTCTTACCCGAACTTGGCTAAGCCATCGGAATGGAAAGGACGTTAAAACGCCCTCCGAGATCATTTGGCGACCTCACCACGCCGCAAACGACGTGGCCATTCGCCGCGAAACGCGGAAAGACGGCTCAAGCCGTCTATAAGACATGTTACTTGGCTCTCATTGTCCTAGAGATATCTAATGAAACCAGAAAACCTATACGCAACACCACTCGCGACCGTTTATCCTTACTACGTCAAAAAGGTCGAGACGAAGGGGCGGACGAGGGAGGAGCTTGACGAGATCATCCGGTGGCTGACGGGTTATACTGCGGCGGGGCTGGCGAAGCAGCTTGAGCAGCGGACGAGCTTTCGCGACTTTTATGAAAAGGCCCCGAAGTGGAACCCGAACGCGTCGCTCATCACAGGCACCGTCTGCGGCATCCGCGTCGAAAACATCGAAGACCCGCTCATGCAAAAGCTGCGATATCTCGATAAACTTGTCGACGAACTCGCAAAAGGCAAAAAGATGGAGAAGATATTGCGGAAGGAGTTGAAGTGATCCGTGACGAATTTTGAACCTCACCAGCAAGTTGATATTCGGGGGGCCTCATTTGGGGAACTCGTTAACTTCATCTTCGAGCATGAAGTTCCACCGGATTTTGATCGGAACGATCGGCGTTCCGAACCGTGGTACTACACTGCCGATATAGAATTCGAGGCGGACGAACTGATCTCGTTCTATACCAAACTCTTTGAAGAACCATTCTTTTTAATAGAACGATTTTCTAAGGAGAAATTAGAGCAAGGTTTTTGGGCGATTCTGGGCCCGGCGATGGAGTGCTCGGCAACAGAAGTGATTTGGAGCGGTAACGTCCCGTTTGAGGATCGCGCAAACTGCGTTCGGGCGATGTATTTCCTCTATGAGAAGCTATTCGCCGTCGACCCGTTATACGAATCGAGCAACATGTGGTGGGACGCACTCGCCTATGACTGGCATTGTGACAATCGAAACCGCACCAATGGTGGTGAAGATCTCTGGATGCAGGACGTCATGTTTGAGACGTTGAAAGGCATTCTCATCTTGCCGTCTGGATATTGTCAGGTCGCAGCTCTCCATGGCCTTGGCCACCTTCATCATCCGGAGACGGTCGAGGTCATTGATGCTTATTTGAAACAGACGCCCCGGCTCGATCCCGCAATTATTGATTATGCCCATGCCGCGTCAAGATTTGAGGTTCTCTAATCTATGAAACCAAGCACAAAACGCATCATACTTCGCATCGTTCACCTTATCGCCGTGATACCGGTGTTGGGGTACATTTATCAGCCAGTGGCGGAGGCGGCGGAGTACCAGCGGTTTACGCAGTTCACCTTTATCCCGGTCGCGATCCTGACGGGGTATTGGATGTACATGGGCCTGATCTGGGGGATCGTCGGTGCGGGATCGTGGGTCGCGTTAACGTACTTTCTCGGGCCGGTGACGGGCTTTGGCGTCGCACTGCTCGCACAGATCATGATCTTTGTCGCGAGAAAGATCTGGACGATCTCCCGCAAACGCCCTTCGGTTGCAGAAGCCCGCCCGGAGTGAGAGCATATTTATAATGTCAGCTAAGATAAACGATTTTGTAGTTCGCTTTGCGAATGTTAACGGCACCGGCTCGGCGTCGGCGAATGCTTTGTTTACCAAGGCGGTGTTTCGAATGGGCGTGCCGGTGACGCCGAAGAACATCTTTCCGTCGAATATCCAGGGATTGCCGACTTGGTACGAAGTGCGTGTGTCGGAGAAAGGATATCTTGGCCGTCGAGAAGGCGTCGATCTGATGATCGCGGTCAATCCGCAGTCGATGAAGAAGGATTACGAGAGCGTGCAGGCCGGCGGTTACTTTCTCTACGACAGCTCAAAACCCCTACCGCCCGGCTACGAACGCAGTGATGTTACGAACATCGGCATTCCGCTGATGACTCTCTGTAACGCAGAGTTTTCAGACGCGAGGCAGCGGCAGTTGTTTAAGAACATTGTATATATCGGTGCGTTGTCGGCGTTGCTCGATATTGAGTTTGGGGTGCTCGAAGGCTTGATCGGCGAGCAGTTCAAGGGCAAGGAAAAGCTCATTGAGCCGAACATCAAGGCTCTCAACATCGGCGTTAATTACTGCAAAGAGAGTTTCGATTGCCCACTCGACATTCGCATTGAGCGC
>JAYVUD010000021.1:0-16861 GCA_043788335.1 Chloracidobacterium sp.
CTTTCTTAACTTGTGCATGGATATCCTCCAGGGCTTTCTTTAACTGCCCCAAACCGGGTGTCTGATTACGTTCAAAGTTCTCATCAATAACCCGATTGAGATCCGCGTATGCTGTCCAGCATTCTTCGATGGTCGAGTTAACCGTTTCGATTAATGCACGGCGGGTCTGGGCCACCGCCACTTTCCACATTTCGGCGGTTGTGCGGCCCTCGGTGTCTGCCTGCGTTTTCAGTTGGGCATATTTTTGCTGGCCTTCGTAATCGAGCGAATCGAGATTGCCGGGGATGTCGAAAGTTTTAGCGTCGACCCAATCGTTGTAACCAAAACCCGTACCCGCGGTATACGGACATGATTTAGCCGCCGACGCACATTGGGAGTCAAACCACGAAATGGCATTCGCACGCCCCTCCATATCGCCTTCGTCGATTATCGGAAACAGTGTGTCCCAAAAGGTCTCCTGCAGGCCGGTGACCATTCGCAAACTGTCGCGAAGTCCGACAAACCCGTGCACTTTGGTAAGGGCTTCCGAAAGCCAGACAGCGATTTGCAGGTCTTTAGACTGATCGCAAAGTGCGGGCACGGCAATCCGGATGACCTCGCGATAGTCAGCCGTCTTTAATTCGGTTTGCCAGTCGCCTTGATTTAGATTGTCGTCTTGGCGGCGGGCTTCGACGATCTCGCCGTATAGTCCCGAGTATCGGAGACTCTCACCGGCGGGCGATTCGTCCGAAATAGGACGGAAAATCGCTTCCAGATCGATCACGGCCGGGGCTAGTGCTTCTTCGCTCATCCAAAAAGACTCCTTGTTACAAATTACAAAGACGAGAAAACCTCAAGAAATTGCCTAAAGAACAAGTATTCTACCCGAAAATTTAATATAAAGCACCAAAAAAATTTGGATCGCTAATCTTCGTGTTCAAATTCGATCGTCTCGATCTCAAGTATCGACCTATCTTTCCCATCCATCCAAAAAAGTTTGGTGCCTTCGCCAATAAATATTTCGTCGCCGATGTCTCTCCACTCGGTCTTTCGGCCCAGACAGACCTGATCATCCGCGTGCTTCCACGAACCGGAATACATCGAGGGAAAGAACATTTCGCCCCTTGTGCCCTCGACCAATTCGACATCCGCCTGTATCCAATACAGGTCGCGGAGCGTCTTCGGCTTAAAGAATTTGACCTTCGCCACCTGCTCCATCGGCAGCCATACATATTGATCCTTGAACATCACCTCGAATATGCACATGGTCGTGTCGTTGTAATCGCGGAAATCACTTACCTCGGCCCCGTTGATGCGTGCCTTAAAGGCCGGTCGATCCTCTTCGATCTTGTCCAATAGAGCCCTGGCCTCGGCCGTATTGCCTTCGCGGATCCGATTATTCACCTGGATCAGGTCACCGACATACTCGGGGGGCGGAGCGAGGATACCGGGCTGCAAACTGTCTGAGAAAAAGTTGGCACGGTCGCGTTCGGCCTTGAAATTTTGCCGATAGATCAACGAACCGATCATCGCATCTGCATCCTGATGGCCGATCACATCGAGTTGTTTGTCGGCACGGTCCCAGTCACCGGAAAAGCAGGAAAGTTCAAAAAGGAAAATGCGTGCGGGGATATCGGTCGGGTTCGAACGGACAAAATTCAGGATCGATTCGATGGCGCCCGACAGATCGCCGGCGTCCAGTAGTCTTTTAGCTTCTTCCATCTTCATTCTCCTAATATCTTCTATTTCAAAATCGTTGCCGGAGCTTTAAGCTGCCAGATCGGCTTATTGAACAGATCGCCGCCGTTCGGTTTGATCGTCGCTGAAATGGCCTTTCCGCCAATGCTGTAAGTCAAGGCATACTCGCCGCCGGGCTGTTTCTGCGGCTTACCTGCATCCACAAAGCGGAACAGGCCCCACGTGCCGGCAAATTTTTGCGGGGTTGCCGCCGGGCTGGCTGCCGCCGGTTTGGCCGGAGTCGCGGAGTTTGAATTGGCCGCCGGTGTTGGTGTCGATGTTGTTGTCGGTCCACCGGAACCCGATGTGATGACCACGCCGGTCTCAGCCGATTGCGGGGCCGGGAAAGTCCCGTTGATCGACGACGTGCCCTCGGACGTTACCTTTTGCCCGTCTATCATTATCTCAACGAGCGAATCCTTGCCCGCCTTAAGGACAAACGAGTAGTCGAATTTCGGCGTTGGGCTTGATCCGTAAAGGGCTTTTCTCAATTTGAATGCGTTATTCAGATATGCAACAAATTCATCGCTGAATTTTACTTCGGCCGTGTCCTTGACCTTTAGCTGGTCGTTCGATTCCTCAAAGTACTTTTTGAGCTTCTCATCGAAGAATTTCGATAATTTGCCATCCACCGGATTTAGAAATCCCGAGATCTTTGTCAGGTCTGACTCTGCGGTCCCGTCCTCGAACGGGAATCCCTTTGCGATCTCCTTCGCTGTCGGCAATAGTTGTTCGGTCCACGTCTTTGATATCTGGCTCTTGGCATCCGATCCAAGCAGGTTCCTCAATGCCCCAAGAGGCTGTTGAATAAGCATCGCCAATTCCTGCGAAGACGGGGTTTCGTTAAAACCCTGGATCAAATTGGAAATAGCCGTTTCCGCGTTGCGGAGTTTCAGCGAGTCGTCCTTTTCAGTTGCGAGGTCGATCGCGATCTGTTTCAATTTGTCATCCGAGATACCGCTAAAGACCTTTTGAACGTTGCCGATCGCAGCCGCGTATTTCTCGATCCCGGCTCCCTCTTTCTCTTCTTTTTTGCCGACGAACTTAAATAGCGGTCGAAATTCTTTTTCAGGCTGGGTCGTCCCGCCGGTATCATCAGCGTTAGCACTGGCAAAGAAGCTCTTGATCCAGTCCCACCATCCGACGACATCAGGCTTTGCCGAGAGGTTGGTGTTTTTACCGATCTCGATCAGTAATATCTTCATCGGGGAACTTGCCGACGAAAATGACTGCAATGCCGTTGCCGCTCTTTCTTTGGTCTTATATTCTTTGACGGACACGCCCTTAACGAACGCTCTCCAATTATCTGCGTAGTCCCTGTAATATCGGTCCTCAAGCTTCGCCGAGTCCGTAGTCTGGGCGATCTGCTTTTTGCCGATCTCGCCCATGACCCAGTCGTCCTCGCTCAGCTTAACGTCGGCCTCGGCGATAGCCGTCTTCATCAACTGAAAGCCCGGTTTTGTAAAGGCTCCCTGGATGGTGTACGTGCCCTCCATCAGGCTCGTATCCGAATAGTTTCGAGTCAGGATCGCTTCGGCGGTCATCGGGCCAACCTTGTCGTCGACGATCTTGGATATTTCGGTGACCTTTCGCTTGTAGTAACGATAGACCGCCGGAAAGTCCTGCAACTTTTTGCGCGTGTCGTCGACCAATTTGCCGTCCGGCTGGATCCGCGGAAATGTGTAGTCCGCATCATCGCGGTCGACCTGCTTCGCCCAAAAATCGAGCTGGGCAAATGCGACGAGTTTCTGATCGGCCGGTATCTTCGATTCCGTCGTCCAATAGTCCTTGAGCACCGTCGAGAGGTGTGTCGGGTCCGCCTTGTCCTTAAACTGGCCGGTCAACATCAGATATGCTTTTAACAGATCGTAGTTTTTGCCGAGCACCTGCTCTTCCTGCTCCGTGAGTTTGCCGGGGTTGACCACAGGATTGGAATTTGCAAATTTTCGTAACTCGCCCTCGACTTTCTTGATCGTTGCCGTTTTGAAACGATTCTCGACGACCGACATATAAGTCTTGAGCAAATATTGCTTATAGACACGGTTGCCGGTGTAAAGCCCAAACCGCATGTACCACGGAGCCCCATTTCGCTCGTAATCGTCCAACCTGACCAGCAGTTCGCGCAGACTATCTGTCGCGTCTAGTTCGGCACGGGTTGCTCGTTCGTCCGCCTTTGCAGGGTTTTTGTACGCTTCTGTCTTGGTGATCACGAGGAGCTTTTCGCCGCGGTCACGTGCGTCGCTGAGCAGTTTTTGGTTGTTATAGAGCGACAGGCCGGCAAGCGAGAGCAGCAGGATGACGAAAAAGGTGGCAGAAAGCGTCAATATCCAGCCCCAGATCGGCCCCTTTTGCTTTTGGTCCTGTACCGTCCGAACGAGATCCTTGTCGCGAAGTATCACGTCTCGGAACAGCCTTTCTGAAAAATACGTGTCGGCAACAGTTGTCGGAGCGTTCGGGCTCGATTTTGACGCGAGCGAGGCCGTGAAATAGAACCCTCGCAAAAACGGGCTGTCACTGAATGGATTCGGGCGAAACAGCGTCGAGATCAGGGCTCCTATCTTTCGCCGCGCGGTTGCAAAGTGAAGCGGAAAATTGAATATTCTCAACTGCCGAACCGGCGGAAACGGAGCGGAAAGGCGAATAATTCGGCGTTTCATCACCGAGTTCTGCAGCAGTTCATACTCGGGGTCAAATTCGGCCTGTGCGTTCGCACTCTTTTCGAGCGGTATCGTTGTACCCCAAACGAGCGATTTGCCCTCGTTTTTAGATAGTGAGAACGAATCGCGGCAGCCTTCGATCCCATCCGCGTGAGCAAAAACTACGTAGACCGGGAACTTGACCTTTAGTCTAAGCATCGCTTCGTCGAGGCGCGAACGAAGAACCTTAGCCATTTCCTCGTTGTCGCGTTCGTCGGCCTTTATCGCACTATCGGCGTCGACGACGACGATGTATCCGTCGATCGGGCATTGCGGCCGACGTTTTTTAATGCCGTCGAGCAGAGCATTCCATTCGTCCGAGTCTGAGCCTTCGGTTTGATAACGGCCTGCGGTGTCAATAAACACGGCTTCGCTCGTGACTCTCCAATCGACGCTTCCGGTCGGGCGGATGAATTTGAGTTCGGATTGCCTTTGACTCGGCAACGTCTGGAAATTGAGATTGGATCCGATGACCAGAGACGTTTTGCCCGAACGCGGAGCTCCGGCGACTATGTACCACGGCAGCGAATAAACCGACTCTTTTCCACCCTCGCCAAGATTAGACGTTTTCAAAAACTGAATAACTTCATCGAGGCTCCTTTCGAGATCGCCGTAGCTGCCGACCGTGGATGCGGCCTTTGCCGGGACTGCGGCGGCCGGCGTTGGTTCGGCGGCGGTTGCACCGGCGGCCTCAGCAGCCGCTTTCTTCTTTTTGCGGCGCGAAGAAACAAATGCGATCAGCAGAGCGAATGGCAGGGTCAACAAAACCAGAGCGATGACAACTATCTTGTAGTTGTAACTCATCGTCTCTCTCGGCATCACGTACACGATCGCGCTCACGATGCCATAAAATGACATCATTCCGCCGATCCCGAACGCATATGATAGTTGGCTGGTGTGCCAGGACATATATTCCTAAGGTCTAACCGATCACATCTGGAGCCGATCAACTGCATTTTGCAGAAACTTCGACGACAACAAAAACAAAACCAGGTAAATAATAAATGCGATTCCGAGGCCCGTGAACGCACTGATCTTTGCCCAGGTCGGCATGCCACGTTTTGGCTGTGGCGTGGGCTGGTCGTTCGCGAGCCAATTCGGCGAGAGGTCGGTCGGATTGATCTTTCCGACCTTGACCAATTCATTCGCCGTGTTCTGCATGATCGCCAATAGCTTTTCCTGTTCGTAAACGCCGTAACGCCCCTTGAACCCGAGCAGCATGCAAAAATAATAGATCTCGGCCGCGTCCTGTGTGACCTGCGGTTGAGCCAGCATTGATTCGAGCTTTTCGAAAAATTTGTTCCCGGCGAGTTGCTCACCGAAATACTCGAGTTGTAGAGGGTTTCGCTCCCATTCCGACCGGAGCGGAAAATTGTTAGTCAGGATCGTCTCATCCACAAACGAAGCGAGCGCAAATTTTGAAACGGAGATTATCTTGTGATTGAATTTGTATCGGTCCGCCCGACGCTCAAAATCGTCCAGCATCGACGCGATCTTGGGCCGCAGATCGTTAGACGGCGCGACGATTCCGGCTTTCAGCCTCAACACGAGATCGAAGATCGGTCCCGCAAAGGTCACCAGGTCGTTTTTCGTTGAACTCGAACTCATATCGCCATTAAAGGTCGGTCAATTAACGCGGTCAAAACTACGGCTTTACCGCGTACATTTCTAATTTCACATCCGTTATCTCGTCCGGAACATAAACGGCGAGGACCTTTGAGCCCTTTATGCCGTCCCAATATGGCCCAATCCCGTCGAGGTGAAAATACTTAAAGCCTACCCGAGCCGGAATCGGGGCCGGCGGCGGGTTGGCGTGCGTTAGCACGACACCGGGCAGGGCCGAACCGATCACGGAATCGATCACGTCACGCGACGCGATCTTGACGACTCGAGGTACGCCGTCGATAAGCTTGGCTTCCGGCATTTGCGAACGAACCGCGAGATAGAATGCTGCATCTTTAAGAAGCCGCTCGTCCTCGACCCGTCCGACATAAAGCGTTTCGCGGGTTTTTTCGAGCGGAATCGGCACACAGCGGCTCGGGATAACGGTCTCAAGCAGTTCGCGTAGCCTTTCCGAAAGATTATAGAACGTAAAATACAGATCGTCGTGATCGTATTTTACAATATCTTTCGCGTTGAAATCAGTCGAGAACGTTGCGAGTTTTCCAACCAGGCCCGCCATCTCGAGATATAGCCTCTCCGGATGAAGCAGCGGCGACCGGAAATAATGCGACATTGCAGGTATCGACGAGTTGATCGTGTGCAAGAGCCAAAAAACGCCGGCGTCCGAGGTGGTAAAATCAGCAAGGCCTGAGCGTCGTTGTCGTCGCTGCTCACCGAGGCTGCCGCTTTTGGTTATCAATATTTCCACCATCTGCCGAAGCATATTGGACAGCCACGCGGAGGCCGACGAATTTAGGATCGGCGGAATATAGCTTTCGGATATTTTAAGTTGTCCGGTCGGCGTTCGCTCCAGTTCGGCTATCTTTAGCGTAGTAAAACCGTCACGCAGCTCATCGTCGAAAATAATGCGAAGATTGCTCTTTGCATAGGCGAGCGGCTGTTCGTTGGTCCCGCTCGTCTCGTCTTTTACGAGAGCCCCTTCTTGCAGATACCTTAGATTTGTACTCGCCTTTGCGCCGTTTGCCTGAAAATTAGCTTCTCCGGCCTTGAGGGCGGGGATCGCGAGGTGCACGCCGAGTTTTTCCGCCTCGGCCCTGAAATGGTCTCCGACAGGCCGAAGGTCGGGCACGGCTTCACCGTCAGGAGCGTTGACCAGGAGCCCATCCGGCATCACCGCACGGCAGTTTGTGATCTGAAAATTGGCATTCGCGATCGCCTCGTGATTGATCTGTAGGTCAAGAACACCGTAACCAAAAGGAACAGCCGCGCGGAACCGCGAATTCAGCAGTTCCTCATGGTAATTGTCCCACTGCTGGAAATGGTGAGGGGTAAGCAGCATCCCCTCATTCCAGACGATCTTGCGGTATCTACTCATATTGGCTTGAAACCATAGTAAAACGGCGCGAAGAAATTGTAAACAGTTGAAAGCAAAGAAATGGCTAAAACATTGTACTAGCTTTTTCGACTTTTTTGTCGACTTTTTTTGCGCTTATTCAGAGCTTTTGCCGTGCCGCCTTCAGGAATCTCCCGATGGGTGAGGTTTTCAAAGAACTCCGCCGCCCATCGTTCACCCGTTTTCTCCACAAAAGTTTCGGGTACATCGGCCGCTAATTCCAGCGCCCGAATGAGCGGAAGTACGCCCCATCGCGACAATAACCCCGTTTGTCCGACAAGGCGCATCGCCCGAGATGGATGCATCAACAAGGGAACTTTGGCGATAGTGTCGACCGTTGGGTCGGCACAATTTTCAGCCGGTGACGTGACGAGATATTCCCGACAGGATAGCGGACGCGATTCGTGGATCGAACACGATTCGTTCTCTAGAAACGGACACGGAATGCCCTCGCGAAAATAACGCAAAGCTTCGTGGATCAGTTCTTTCGGAATGTAGTTGGCATTACCCGGTTCAGATAGTTCTGCAAGCTCGGCGATACGGTCGAACCAACCCAGAGCCCTAAAATGGTCAACTGCATGCCGGAACCGCTCGCGAATCTCCGTCCGCCGCGGCTCCGGCATAGCGTCGACAAGTTCGGCAAGCTGATAAACCTCACTTTCCGCGATGGGCACGGGCTGGCGGCAGCACGCCCCGCAACCCATCGTACATGATATTTCGGCCCCCGTGGTGCGGATCTGGTCCTCGCTTAGGCGGACGATCGCGTTCGTCATCTTTTGAAATATGGGCAGCATGCGCATCGGCTTGACGGGCGTCGCCGGAACCGTCAATTCCATATTTATCGGTATATCGCCGATCCGCAGCGTGATATTGCCGGTCACCCATTTTTCATCATCCATTGATCGTCTCCTGGTGCTAAAAGGTCAGGGCCTCTGCATTGACGCCAAATTCCTTGGGGTTTTGCGCAATCGCCCCGATGGCGAGAAACCTGAGAGCAAAATCGTATTCGGGATCGGTGATTTTGCCTTCTTTTTTGAGATACCAGATCGTGCGAATTTCACGCACGAGTTCGGGCTTCTTGGTCGCAAGGGCCTGAAGCGTGTTTCGCATTTTCTGAAAGTCGCCGGCCGCACCTTGATCGTACACTGCGACTATTACCAGGGTTTCTTCACCGAGTTCGCCGGATAACTGCGTGCTAAGACGGCCTAGGATGTCGGCCATCGATTGTGCCGATTGGAAAACGTCACCGCTCGAACCACCAAGTTTCGTTATCGCGGCGACCGCGAGCATATCCGGTTTGAGATTTTTGGAAACCGCGAGACCCTTTATTTGGGCCGAACTCTTTCGGGCCGAATTAATATTGGCCGCGACTGCCGACGAACCGCTCATCGACTTGATCTTGGCCAGGACTGCCTTGGCCGGTTCGCCGATCACGAACGCTCGCGGGTCATTAAGCGCGATCTTTCTCATAAATGCCGAGGCATTGGTCTCGGTCTTGGAAATGTCCGGGTCACTCGTCGTCGGAGATGGCACCGCAGCTCCGTTTGAGATCGTCGGTGTGGTGGTTGTGGTAACTACGTCGACCGAGTTGCTCTTGGGCTCGCTGTTCGAGTTCTTGCCTTTTCGTTTTGAGGGCGGATCGTCGGTGTCGTCCGAATAGACAAAGTTACTGTTGTCGACCGACGTATTTCGTCCACCGCTCATCAAAAACACAGCCCCAAGGCCCGCCAAAACCAAAACAGCAAAGATCGGGATGATAATGAAAAGCGCTTTAGGTATCCCATCTTGACCGGCTGATGCCGACGGTTGGGCCGCTGTCGGCTCCGGAACCGGAGGAGTTGGCGGAGGTGGTGGTTCGGCAGCGGGTTCGTCCGACAGGAATTCGAGTTCGACATCCAGCCCGCCGAGGCTGAGTTTGTCATCGGCCTTGATCGAGGCCGGATCTGTCAGTTTGACGCCGTTTAGCTCGATGCCGTTACTCGACCCTCGGTCCGATATGACGAAAACGTCGCCATACCGCTCGATCAGAGCGTGTTCCCGCGACAGTCGGCCATCGGCGATCGGGAGGTCATTCGCCGAATGCCGGCCAATGGTAAACTTTTCCTTATCGACCGGCACGCGTTGCTCGGCGCCGTCGGGACCCTTAAATTTTAGCCAGAGTTCAACCATTGCAAATCAAAACACGATTCTTATACGCCGGACGCTATTAATCAATCTGCGTCGCATAGACGGACACCTTAGCCGCATTTCCTCGTCTAATAAAGTACAAAATGACACCGCTCGCGAGTCCGGCCACGACGACCCCTAAATGCCGCAAATCGGTTTCGGCATCGCTCAGGATCGCCCAGATCACGGTTGCGGCAAAACTCATCGGCAGAACTGTTATGGCGACAAGCGCGGTCATTCCACCGCGAATCTTGAACGGCCGCGGCAGGTCAGGTTCGCTATATCGAAGTACGATCAACGCGGCAAATTCAAGCAGAAGTTCCGCCGAGTAGAACAAAATGTCAATGACGACCAGCTTGCCGAACGGCAGTGCGGCGAACAACGCCGCGAGCAGGCAACACACGACCAGAGCGGTCGTCGGCACGGCGGTAAGGGCATTTGTTGCCGCCAACCGGGCAGGTAGCCAGCCGTCCTTGGCCATTGCGAACGGCAATCTCGATGCGTAGAGAATTTGCGAATTAAAGAGGCTCCACGCCGAAACAAGTGCAGCGACCGCCAAAAGAGTTCCCAGCCACGGCCCCCCGATCGGTCCCGCCAGTGCCGGGAACCCGGCCGATTCGTTCCAAATGTCAGGGCTCGTGGTGTGCCCGATCAGAGCAAATGTCGGCAATAGATAAACGCAAACAGACATACCGAGGGCTGTGAACAATGCCCGCGGATAATTCCTTGACGGGGCATTGACCTCGCCGGCAAACGTCGAGACGTTATCCCAACCGGAGTAGTTCCACATCACAGTCGCCAACCCTACGGCGAGTAATCCGCCGGTCATTTCGCTCGAAAACCCACTGCGAACGGCGGCCAGCGATCTGGAAAATCCGCCGTCCGCGTGAGACAGGCCGAAATACGTCAGCAGGGCGAACGGCAACAAGATGAACAGGAGAAAGAAGATCGAGTTGTAGCCGACAGCCTTGGCTCCGTTCCAGTTGAGCCAGCCGGCAAGGACGATCACTGCGACGGCGATCCCCCAACGAACAAAAAAAATGTTCCACGACAGTGTGCCGTCTTCGCCGGGCTTCAGCGCCGAAACGAAAAAGGTGAGATAGTTTACGAACAGGACCGGATAGATCGCCATATCGACGGCCGTGTAAAGACAGGTCCACCAGCCTTCCTGAAAGCCCCAGAAATCTCCTAGAGCCCTCTTGACCCAGACGTAGTATCCGCCTTCGACCGGCATCGCCGCCGACAGTTCCGAGACCATCAGCGAAATAGGCAAGCTCCACAAAAGCGGGGTCGCCAAAATGAGAGCGATCGCCCATCCGGCTCCGACCTTTCCAAAAAGGCTTTCGATACCGAACGCCCCGCCGCAGACCGTAAAAAAGATAACACCGGCCAGTGAGGCAAAATTCAATTTTCGCCCTGCGTCGAGTCCGTCGGCGGTCTGAATCGCCGGATCTGTCGGGTGTATTTGGTCAGCTATTTTCAGTTTGCCGGGTCTCCGTAAATGTTTCAGAAATAGTTGTCGGGTGTCAGCATCAACAGCCGCGTGCACGTTTACACAAAATCAATTTGTATAGGAAGAGATCGGCTGCAGCGTCAGGCCGAAATCCTGTGGATTTTCGCCTACGATCGCTGCCCCGAAAAATTTCGGCACATACTTAAAGTTTTCCGATTGAAATTGCTTAGAGAGTTTTTCGCCGTTCGCGATCAGCGTCCAGAAATCTCTCGGCAGCCCCGAGTTTGAAGCAAGAGCCTTTTCAAGGTTCGAACTTAGTCCGCCCTCGCCACTGTTGTAACTCCCGATCGCCAGCGGGACGCTCGCCGGCCCGGTTCCGAATCGCCCTAACAGGGCTTTCATATATGACGCGGACGCCTTTGCTGACGGCTCCGGTTCGCATCGGATGTCCGGGCTCGATGGTGAAGCCCCTTTTCTAACGCCGTCGCTCGGTACGTAGTGCATCTGAGCGGTAGATGCAATGAACTGGAACATCCCGAGTGCTCCGGTGCCGCTCGACAGACAATTGCAATGTTCCGACTCGATCATCGCCAGATACAGCCCGACACGCGGATCCACACCTTTTTCGTTGAATGCCCTAATGATGAACGGCGCGTTCTTGCGTGCCCGCTCGTAGGTCGCCTGCAGACTGCCGCCGGGCTTACACAGAGGGCCGCCGACGGGCTTATTGGTGATCCGCCGGGCATATCCGTCGAGCCATGTCTTTATCGCGTCGAGTGCGTTTGGCGGTATCTTTTCGCTGGTATTGTTGCCGATGTACTGGGCTATCCGCATCGCTTTGGCCTCGACATACTGACGCTTTTCGGTTTCCGACATCTCCAGATATTTCTTTCCGCTGGCAACTACTACCTCGGTATTTGCGTTCGAATTGATTGGCAGATCGCTCGAGTTAGTGTTCGCATTCGAGGGTGTCGGAGTATCGGCCGGCAAATTCGAGTTTTTAGGCTTTGGCGTGCGACGCGGGCCGTCTTCGTCCGGATCATCGCCCACGTTTCGGTCAACGACCACCTCGCCGCCGCCGCCGCCGCTGAGAACCGCGTAGCCAATGACGACCGCGGAAATGCTGATCACAAAGATTGCCGCGGCAATGACGATCACCGGGAGCATATTCGTCGGTTGCCCGTCCGTCGCTGCCGGCGTGGTCGGTGCCGGGGATGCCGCAACTGCCGCCGGTTTTGCGGAGAGATCTGTGATCTGGACGGTCAGAACGGTGTGATTCCCGATCTTGACACGGTCGCCCGAACGTATTGGCGTACCGGCGGCGGCGACTCTCGCATCATTGACAAATGTGCCGTTGGTCGAATTTTGATCGACCACCCAAACCCGCGGTCCGTCGCGATAGACGATGGCGTGGAGCCGCGACAGTCCGTCGTCGGCGATCCGATGGTCGGCTTCGCTGCCGCGGCCGAACGACAGCTTTTCGCCGTCGACGGTTAGCGACTGCGGGCCCTCGGGCGTCGAATATGTCAGTTTTACTTCGATCATTACTTCAACGTAACGCGATAAAGTTCGGACAAAGGCCGGTCCTTCGTCAGGCCGAAAGCTTGCGGGTTTTCCGCCACGATCCCCGCCGCAAAGAACCGCACCAATTGCTCGCGCTCGTCGGGCGTCTTGATCGTATTCCAAACGTCTGATCGCTTTTTAGGTAATGTCGCGTTCCACGTTCCGGCATCTTGGGACGACTTGCCGAACGCCGCAGCACTGTAGATCGGATCGCCGTCAAAGACACTAGAAACGATCGCTTTCAGATACAAGGCGGCGGATTTCGCAGCACAGTTTTGCCCGGGGTCGGACAGTGATTCGGTCGGGCATTGGCCATTATATTTATTATCATTGATCAGCGACGTCGATAATTGCCAGAGCCCCTCGCGATCCCCTTGCTTGGCCGGATTGAACTTGGTGCGGCTCATCGCCAGTATAAAGCCGAGCGGTGCGTCAATATTCTGCTCGCGAACAAATGCCACGGTTATGACCTCGCGATAGGTTGCGGCACGTTGAGAGTAGCCCTCCTGAGCGTACTCGGCGGTTCGTTTTAGCACCTCTTCCAGAAACTGCTTATTCGAAACATCGTATGACTGGCCGCCGGTAAACTGCTTGATCAGCCGCTGCGACATCTCGTTGACCTGGGCTAGTGACGGCTGTCGGCCGGTCTGTTTTGGCGGCTGGACATTTGCGTTTACGGGTGCGGGCGTCGGCGAAGCTTTGGTTAGGGCACGCGTTTCGAATACGAGCTTTATCGCCCCGGCCTGCGGTATCTTGTTACCGTCGGCGTCTATGAGAATTACCTGCAGCGCGTGGTCAACACCGTCGGCCAGATCGGGAACGTCCTTGGGGTCCAGTGTGGCCGCAAATTCCGGAGCGTCCGCCGTTGCCACTGTCTCGCCGTCCACCGTGAATATTGCTCGTTGGGCACACACGACATCCTGTGTCTTTAATTCGATCTCGACCGGCCTGTCTATTGTATCTCCGGTCTCGGGTTTGGTAATTGCGGCACGAGCCGCACAGGCCGAGCCGCGTGTCAGATAAAATGCACCCGCCGCGACCGCGCAAACGACGGCGAGGCCGACGACCGCTCCGGCCACCAATACAGTCGACCCGGACGAAGCCGCCGGGGCAGCACTCGCTGCCGCCGCACCTGCCGAGCTTGCTGCCGAAGAACCGCCCGATGCCGTGCCGCTGACCGCTGAGCGAACGGCATTCTGGACCGCATGGCCGGCCGCATATTCGACCTGGCTCTCGGCTTGATACCCGATGGAACCGATCTCGGATTGAGCGAGGGACATACCCGGAACGTCGAGCGGTTCGGCGGCATCCGCTGCGTCCGCGACCGGCGACGCTGTGTCCAAAAATTCTGCCTGGCTCGAACCGCCGAAGACAAGTTTGTCCCCCGCCGAGAGACGGATCTCACCGGCTAGTTTGTTGCCGTTGACCGTTGTGCCGTTGCTGCTCCGGAGATCGATCAGCCAGTGGTCACCACCGCGGCGCTCGATCTCGGCGTGATATCGTGAGACATTCGAATCCTGTGGAAACGATACGTCATTCTCCGAAATACGCCCGATCGTCGTGACATCCCGCTGAATGACGATCTCACGTCCGTCGAATTTTAGCGCCGCATTCTGCATACAATTTACGACGATATCGTAACAGACAAATTGCTCTTTTTGCTTGTTTTTTAGATCGATCGGCCGCGTTAGAATCCGCTGGTGTTCGGACGCGCCATGAAAAACAGATAATAGACCAAGCCCGCCGCCGCGGCGACTATCGCCAATACCATCAAAAACCCGAGTGCAAAAAAGACCGATCGGCCTGATTTTTTCGGCTTGGGCGTACTGGCCTCGACGACGATCTGTTCGGCCGTAAACTCCTCGGAGATAAACGGCTGGGGTTTGAGGTCGATCGGCGCCGCTTCTCGCGGCGGGTCGGGTGATCGGGCCGCCACCGCATCGTCAGGCGGAGCGTAGAGCGTTGCCAGCGGATCGTCAGGAATAACCGGATCTGCGGCCGGCGATGCCGGATCGAGCGTGATGTGTTCGGGTTCGTCCGCGACAGCATCTTTAGGGCTGACCAATTCGCCCGTCGAATTTCTGAAGATCGGCTCGGGCATGTCCCAATTGTTTTGGTTATTCTGGCTCATAAACGGTAAAAACGGCCCGGCCTATCCGGGCAGATCCAAAACGTCTGTTCGCGTAATTATACCGGTGATCCGTTTGAAATCTTCGATCAAAACGGCCGGCGATTTTGTCAGTTTCGACTTGATCTTGGCAATACTCTCGTCGATCTCGACGATCGGGAAACTCGCGTCCATTACCTCGCTGACCTTGGAATTTAGCATCTCGCGGTCCTTGAGCAGCAATGCCAGCACGTGGCTCTCACGCAGACTGCCGACCGACGTGTGGCCGTCGAGCACCGGCAACTGTGTCACACCGTTCTCGCTCATTCTGGCCAGGGCTTCGCTGACAGTCGCGTCAGGCCCGACCGAGACGATCACACGCGGTGCGTGTCCGTGCTTGGTTTCGGCGATCAGGCCGGCGGTGATACGCTGCGGTTCGAGCAGCAAATTTTCCTTCATCCACTCGTCCGAGTGGAATTTGCTCATATAATGTTCGCCCGTGTCGCAGACGATAAAAACGATCAGTCCGTTTTCGTCCAGATCCTTGCCGATCTTCAGGGCTGCCGCAAAATTCGTCCCCGTCGAACCGCCGCAAAATATACCCTCGCGGCGAGACAATTGTCGTGCAAAATCAAACGATTCGCGGTCCGTGACATTGACGATCTCGTCGATCACGTTCATATCCGCATTGCCGACAGGCAGGCTCTGCCCGATCCCTTCGACCAGATAAGGCGTCGACTCGGGTACGAGGCCCGAATCCTTATAGCTCTTAAAGATCGAACCGTACGGGTCGGCACCGATTATCTTGATCTCGGGGTTCATTTCCTTGAGATACCGGCCGGTTCCGCTGATCGTGCCGCCGGTGCCGATACCCGCGATAAAATGCGTGACCTTGCCGTCGGTATCGTTCCAGACCTCTGGTCCGGTGGTTGCGTAATGCGCCGCCGGGTTGGCCGGGTGATTGTACTGGTCGGGATAAAATGAATTGGGCGTCTGCTGGGCGATCCGCCGCGCGGTTTCGTGGTAATGGTCCGGCGTGCCGTGCTTTGCCGCCGCCGGCACGACGACGACATCCGCCCCGAGGCTCTTGAGATAACGCACCTTTTCAGTTGAGACCTTATCCGTCAGGACAAAGATGCACTTGTAACCGCGGACCGCCGCGACCAGCGCGAGGCCAATGCCGGTGTTGCCCGATGTCGCCTCGATGATCGTGCCTCCCTTTTTTAGGACACCCTCGCGTTCGGCCCAGTCGACCATCGAGATGCCGATGCGGTCTTTGACCGAGTAGCCCGGGTTGAGACTCTCCATCTTGGCGTATATCGCGGCCTTGATCTTGTGTTCTTTAGCTAAGCTATTGATGCGAACGAGCGGAGTGTTTCCGGTCAGTTGGAGAATGTCATTATAAACTTTCATTGAGTAAAACGGTGCGTAAAAACCAGCGTTAATAATAGTATAAGAAAAATTTCTAGACAAAGTTTATTCGCAAACGCATTTTGAGGCAACACCGGCGTCGATATCCGGCAAAGAGGATGTCTTAAAACTCATTTCAACTCTCTGCGACCTCCGCGTCCAACTTTGCGGACTTCGAACCGACGCCCAGTTTGCCGCAACCAAGGATCTCATCGAGGCGAAGTATCGTGCAAGAGTCACAATGTCAGATGCCGGTCCCTGATTCTTTCTGGGTTTCTTTGCGTTGAACCTAATTTGAGGTTGAGTTAAAAATGTTCAAGTTGAGTTAGATATCAGGTAAGGAAGGGTTGCTCTGCACCCGCTCTTAAAAGCTTTGGCACAAAAATGGTCAGGTCGCGATCTGTCCGGGGCTCGGGGCATTGCGTGCATAAGCCCGCGCGTCAGCAAGGGCGTAACACTCAACACCGTCGTGCCGCAGATCACCACGCCCGCGTCCTACCTCGCCGTAATGTTGCATCGTCACAACGCACGCCTGCACTTGACACGTGTGATAAAATAGACCTAGAAGCTTGATCTTTGAAAACCAGCCAACGATCTGTAAACCCCGGTCAGGACTTGCGGCGATTTGACAATCTATTTCAGGACAACGCAAATAAAAAAAATACGCGGGACAGCGGGACAAAATGGGTTAAGCCTAATCTTTTCAATAGTTTCCCTGTCCCGCGGCTTGTCCC
>JAYVUD010000022.1:0-7884 GCA_043788335.1 Chloracidobacterium sp.
TCGGTTTTCATTATGCATGGTGACGCAAGGCGTCATATTTGGCTGACCCCTCTTACTTTATTTTCACTATTCTTTTGATTCGGGTTCGTTTGAATCGAATATCGATATCATTTCGTCGTTGCCTTTGTCCAACTTATCTTTCGAATGAACTTTTGCGTATTTGAAAGCAGAAAATAATACGATAGCTAGTACCATTAGGAAAAAATACAGTGAGTGCTTGGCTTCGTCGACTTTTTCATATAGCTCGTTCAGCTTTTGGTCTTGATGCTCGATTCTATTAGCCGCTTCGCCGAGAGTCTGAATTTCGCCACGATCAATGGTAGAGTTCTTTCAAGGGGGAACCAAGACCTTTCGTCTGATAGCGTTCAACCGCAATAGCAAGAATCAGAATTATGAAAAGAACGACGTAGTGCCAATTGTCTGACAAGCTAAACATTTTCTACCTCGAGTGGCTCAAACCCACAATAAGATCGGTGAAACAAGATCGATGCCAAGCCCGTGAATTCGTCGACTCCCCAGCCCGAATCTTCGACACTCCTGCCGATAGACGATACATCCGAACATCTCAAACTGCGCGGGTCGAGGCGGTCAGGGGGTTCGGGATATCGCTGGGAGGCGGAGTGCATCACAACCTGATTTTCTGCCTGAACATTTGGTTTGTCAACACATTTCGTTCATTCTCGTCAGACGCCCAACCGACCGCACGGGGCAGTAAGAATCGATGCCCTTCTTGCTTTCGTGTCTTTCGTGCTTTTCGTGGGCAATCTCCTGACCACCGTTCCATCTTCGCAACGCACGCCTGCACTTGACACTAATGATACAATTTAGTGAGAAGCTTGATCTTTGAAAACACAAGCCAACCTGGAAACCCTGTTAGGGGCTGTTAATATTCGACAATCCATGTCAGAATCGCCGATCGTTAACGGAGCCATTTATGGCGACCGGACTCTGTCCCGCGAGGACGTCGAAAAAACTTTTTTTTTGCGAAATCGCGGGACAAACGAGCTACACCTAATCTTTTCAATAGTTTCCCTGTCCCGCGGTTGTCCCGCGAGGGTTTGGGACGGGGGCCACAAAACGGGCTTAAGTGGTTGAGTCGTCGACGTTTACAGCGTCGAACGGTTTGTCCCGAGTTTGTCCCGCCGGTCGTTCGGGTATTAAACTTTATGAATATTTAATAAATATTCATAACAGTTCGTAAATGCTATTGATATTTATGAACACGCGAAACCGTGACGCTGATACAACGAGCGTTGGAACAGCATCGGGCGTCAGGTGAGATCTGATCGTCAGGCCTATTGCACGATCAGATCAAGTATCACGTTGACGCGGCGGTTTTTGGCACGATTGGTAACCGTCGTGTTCGGGACGGCTGGGATCGTCGCTCCGAATCCCTTGGCACGGACGCGGTTTTCGGCAACGCCGTTCGACGTCAGTTTCTCCGAAAATGCCCTGGCCCGATTATCGGTCAGCGTCTGGAGAGCGTCGGGCTGGCCCGAGTTGTCGGTGTGCGATTCGATCGTCGCCATATAGTCCGGATTGCTAACGAGCAACTCGGCGAGCGTGGACATTTTTGCCTCGGCGGCCGCGGCGAACGAATCTGAACGCGAGGTGGTCCAGATCGATTCCGGCATGACCAGCACGATCGAATTATCGACGCGCGATACCGAACCATACTTTGCCAGAGCCGTCATAAGCTCCGCCTCAGCCGACCTGGCTCGCGTCAGTTTTGCCTGCTTTTCACGTTCCGCGTCGGCCGCGGCGAGTTTCGCACGCATATTCTCGTTCTCGAGCTTGGAACGGCCAAGTTCCTCGCGGAGACGGCCATTTTCGTCGCGGACCTCACGTAATTGCGCCGAGTAGTTTTGGGCGTCGCGTTCCGCCAATTCGCGATTGCGCGTCTCGCGTGCGAGTTCGTCCTTGAGGTCGCTCATCTGACTTTGAGCCGTCGTAAAACGTCGCTCTGCCTGCTCGGTCTCGGCGTCCGAACGGGCTTTTTCGTTCCGTTTCTCGCGAGCGTCCTTGCGGACCTGAGCGGCACCTTCGGCCTTGACGGCGGCACTGATCGCGTTTCGGGCGTCGATGTCGACCTGTTCGACCCTGCGGCCGGCTTTCCAACCGGCTTCGGCGTTTTGGAGCAGGACGGTTGCCTCATTTAGTTCGGTCGCGGCATCGCGTTCGGCACCGGCAAATTTGGCCAGAGCGACGGCCTGCTTTGCCTGCAAGATGGTCGACGGCGTTTTGCCGTAATCGAGTTCGGCGATCTCGGGCGTTCGCGGATCGCGAAAATAGTCGCTCGAATTGCCAAAATATTGCACGGCGGACGTCGTACTCAGAACCCGGCCGGTCGAGGTCGTCGGCGTCAGATTTTCGAGCATTATCGCCTGGCTCGGGCGGCGGACGAGAAAATGCGGTTCGGCCGTCAATATCAGGGCAAAAGTCTGCAGCGGCGTCGTCACGCTGATCTTGGAGTCAAACTCGAAAAAGCCCTTGCGTTTGATCTCGCCGAGATTTTGCACCTGCCCGTCGGGCGATACCGCCCACAGGACATAGGTCGCGTAGCCCGCACCGAGTTCGAATGGGCGGGGCATGCGGACGACGCTCAGATCAATTTCGGTTCCGTTTCGCGGCGTCCGCTTGATACGTGCCTCGCCCCGCATTTTGGGGAAACGGGTCGTCCCGCGAAACTGCACCGTTACCGGTTCGTCGAGCGGATACGTCGCGGCGGTCGTTCGCCGGGCAACGTCCACCTGGGCGCTCGCCGCAAGAGCGGCGGTCATCGAGAACACGAGCGTAACTATGGTCCGTTTCAACGTAGATTTTTTCATATGATATTCGAGCTACAACCGAGCGGTTATCAAAAAGATGCCACAGATGCCTAAACCGTTGCAACTCTTTGAGTTTTTGGACACGAGGCCTCGAACTAAAGTATATTCAATTCTTTGCTCTGGTAAAGATGAACGACCTCAAACGACTATTATTATTCGTGCGTCCGTATTGGGTGCTCTTTCTGTTCGCATTTTTTGCGATGGTGATGGTGGCCTTGTTCGAGACCGCGACCGGTGCTCTGCTCGTGCCGATATTTAACCAATTTGTCCCGACGCCGACGTCGTCCGCGACACTATTCGATCTGTCGCGGTTTATTCCGCGCGACGATTGGTTTCGCAGTTGGATCGCGATATCCGTCCTGCTCGTCGTTTTTACCGTCTGCAAGGGCATCGCCGAGTATTTTTCGTCATTTTTGATGGCAAAGATCGGCCAGTCGGCAGTTTTGAAGCTCCGACAGGACCTCTACGAACACCTTTTGCGGCAGTCAGCGGCGTTCTTTGAAAAGCACCGGACCAATTTTCTCGTGTCGCGTCTGGTCGTTAGCTGTGCGGCCATCGAACTCGCGGTTTCGGCAAACCTGCGCGACGTTTTGCGTGAATCGCTGATGCTGATCTTCTTTTTCAGTGCGGCGTTTTACTATAACTGGCGGTTGACCTTCGGTGCACTGATCATCGCTCCGATGATCGGCATCTTGACCACAAAATTCAGCAGCCGGCTTCGCAAACTTGCCGAAATTTCGGTTCAGGGCAACAAATCGTTGACCGATACGGCCCAAGAGGCGATCGCCAATCTCGCTATCGTCAAAGCGTATACCGCCGAAGATCGTGAAAAAGGCCGTTTTGCCACACTCGCCCGGCTCATCGCAAATTCGAACCTACGCTCGGGCAAGATCTCGGCGATCTCGCCGCCGATAATTGATCTCATCGGCGTGACGTCGATCGTCGGTCTGCTGTATTTTGGTCTGCGCGAGATCCACAACGCCCAGATGGACGCGGCACAGTTTTTCACGTCGATCTTTTTCCTGCTTCGCAGCTACGACCCGATGCGGAAGATATCCCGTCAGCATAATGAGATATCGAGGGCCTTTGCCGCCGCCCGCGACGTCTGGGACATACTCGACGTTGACGAGATGGTCCCGGAAAATCCGGGTGCCGGGCCACTGTTGCCGCTCGAACGTTCGATCGTACTCGAAGGACTCTCGTTCAACTATCAAAACAACGAGACCAAGATACTCCGCGGCGTCGACCTCGAGATCCCTCGCGGTTCGATGGTCGCACTGGTCGGCGAGAGCGGCGGCGGCAAATCGAGCCTTATCAAGCTCGTCCAACGCCTCTACGATCCGACCGAAGGCCGCATCCTCTGGGATGGTACTGACATTCGCGACGTTCAGGTCATGAGCCTCAAGAAGCAGCTCGCTCTGGTCACGCAGGAAACGGTGTTATTCAACGACACCATTCGTTACAACATCTCGTACGGTAAACCGGACGCCACCGACGCAGAGATCGCCGAGGCGGCGCGGGTCGCTTTTGCGGACGAATTTATCGACGCATTGCCCGACCGATATGACACCATCGTCGGCGAACGCGGAACGATGCTCTCCGGCGGCCAGCGACAGCGTATCGCCATCGCCCGGGCCGTGCTCGTCAACGCACCGGTTCTGATTCTCGACGAGGCAACGTCGGCTCTCGACACCGAGAGCGAACGGCTAGTCCAGCGGGCTCTGGCAAACTTGACGCAGAATAAAACGTCGATCGTCATTGCTCATCGACTGTCGACCATAAGGCGGGCGGACAGGATCGTCGTCATGGAAAAGGGCGAGATCGTCGAATCTGGTACGCACGACGAACTGCTCGAACAGGGCGGCCGATACAAAAAGCTCTATGATGTGCAGTTTATTACTGAAGAAGATATGTCCGAGGACGATACAAGCTAGATGAACACTGTTTCGGCGTGTTTTTTAGGCCGGTCGTGGCCGCCTGCCACCTTCTCGTTAATGGACTCCCGCATGAGGACGGCGGTAGTTGAAACACGATCTCCCCGATGCTCTGCAGACAGATCGAAGGCGTGGGTGCCGTTTTCGTCGTCGGTCAATTCGCACCTGACCTTAGCAACCAGCCGAGAGGCGTGAAAACCGGAGCCGAGTTCGACACAGACCGTTTTCGGGTGTTACAAACAATAGTATGAGATCAATGACAGGATTTGGCCGGGCGACATCCAACGAAAATAACCACTCGATCATGATCGAGCTAAAAACGGTAAACAACCGTTTTTTGGACATAAACTTTAGGCTCAGCAGCGAACTCAACGCTCTCGAACCGGCGATAAAACGAACGATCGGAAATCGGCTCTCGCGTGGCCGGGTTGATGTCAATTTGCAATACGAGCGTAATGACGAAACCACCTATGAGCTTAATCGGCCATTGATCGCCGGATATCTGTCGGCGATGATATCGATGAAAGACGAATTTAACCTCGCCGGCGAACCCGACATCAATGTCATCGCCCGCCTGCCGAACGTGATCGTGCCGTCCAAAAGCGAGGCGACACCGGAGTTTTTCGCCGCGATCGAGGCCGTCCTCGCCGATGCTCTCGACGACCTCGAACGAATGCGCGACAAGGAGGGCAGTCTGCTCGCCGACGAACTCAACTCGCGGCTTGTCGTTATCGAAGACCGCCTGCCCGCCATACAGGACGAATCGAGCAGGGTCGCCGACGAATTTCTCGAACGCCTGACCAAACGCATCAACGATATGCTCTCGAAATCGGACTCGCAGATCAATGTCGACCAAGGCCGTCTCGTGCAGGAAGTCGCGTATCTCGCCGACCGTGCCGATATTTCGGAGGAGATCACGCGGCTGCGGACGCACATCGAGCATTTTCGCTCGATAATGAATGAGGACAAAGATGTCGGCAAACGCCTCGATTTCCTGACTCAGGAACTAAACCGCGAGGCAAACACGATCACGTCCAAAACCAACAACATGATCGTAAAGGAAAACGCACTCGCCATTAAAAGCGAGATTGAAAAGATCCGCGAACAGGTGCAAAATGTTGAGTAGAAAATGGTTGGACGTTTCATAATCATCAGCTCACCGTCAGGCGGCGGAAAAGGAACCCTCATTAAAGAAGTTCGCGGCGTGATGCCAGAGCTCGCCTATTCGGTCTCGTTCACGACCCGCCCGCAACGGTTTGGCGAAGAGAACGGCCGCGAATATCACTTTGTAACACGCGAGAGATTTGAACAGTTGATCGCCGACGGCGAGTTTCTCGAGCACGCCGAGGTGCATGGCAATCTCTACGGCACATCGATCAGCGAGAGCGAAAAGCTGTTTGAAACCGGAAAAGACATCATCGTCGAGATAGACGTGCAGGGTGCTCTCCAGATAATGGGAAAACCTGGAATCGACGTCATAAGTATCTTTATATTGCCGCCGTCTTTCGAGGTTTTACGGGCCCGCCTGACCGCCCGCGGCACCGAGTCTAACGAACAACTGAATACACGATTGCGAAATGCGTTTAACGAGGTCTTACAGCATTCGAGGTTCAAATATGTCGTTGTAAATCAGGATCTGCCTGGCGCAACGCGACAGATCGCCTCGATCATTGTTGCCGAACGCCAGTTGCACGATAGACAATCCGAGGCAATTCAGGATATACTTGATAGTTTCGATGCGTCCAAGCATCAGTATTGAATTTAAGTGAAATCTATGGCCGAAGAAACCCTGATCGAAACCGAAGAAATTGCCAACGACGCTCCCGAAACGATGGTGCCGCCCGTCATCGATTCGAAATATCGCATGATCATACTTGCCGCTCAGCGCAGCAAGCAGCTTCAGCGTGGTGCCAATTCGCGAACGGATATCGACATTCGTAAGACCAAACCAACCCGCGTCGCTCTGAAAGAGATCGCCGAGCATAAGATAAATTTCAATTTCACTGACCAGGACGACAAGGTCATACCGGCCGAATAGGCAGAGGCCCAAAATACTATTGAAAAAGCCGCTTTGATGAGCGGCTTTTTCGTTTGGGTTGGAAACGAGATGGACTACATCCCCTTATAGTTAGGCCCGCCGCCGCCCTCCGGGGTTACCCAGTTGATGATCTGATACGGGTCGGCAATGTCGCACGTCTTGCAGTGGACGCAGTTGGCGAAATTGACCTTCAATTCCCTGCGTCCGCCGTCCGGAGCTTCGACCATTTCATAGACCTGGGCCGGGCAGAATTTTTCGCACGGATTGCCGTACTCCTCGGCACAGCGGGTCGCACATATCTCGGTGTCGAGGACGTGAAGATGGCACGGCTGATCTTCGTCATGAGAGACGCTCGCGTAAAATACGTCGGTCGGTTTGTCGAACGTCAACACCTTGTCAAACTTAACGTTGGCGTACCGTTCGGCATCGCCCGCGTTTTCTGACAGTTTTTGCATCCGCTCAAATCCGGGGACGTGATGTTCCTTGGGCATAAAGCCCCACGCCAATCCGCGCGTCAGGAACTGAAGACCGGTATTCAGAAGCGCCGACCAGCGGCCTTTTTGGAACGCCGCGTGGAAATTTCGCACCGGGTGGAGTTCGTCGTAGATCCAGCCCTGATTGACCTTTTCCGCATAATGCCGCAGCGTCTTTGACGAGTAATCCTCGTGCTCGAGAGCACCTACGATGGTCTCGGCGGCGAGCATGCCCGATTTCATCGCCGTGTGGATGCCCTTGATCCGCTGCCCGTTTAGGAATGACGCACAATCGCCGACGAGCAGAACGCCGTCAGCATAAAGCTGCGGTATCGTAAAATAACCGCCGGCGTTGATCGTTTTGGCACCGTACTTGATCATCTTGCCGCCGTCGAGCACGGCCGCGATCATCGGGTGGGTCTTGTATTTTTGAAACTCCGCGTGCGGATCGATCGTCGCGTCCTCGTAGTCGAGGCCCGTTACGTAGCCGATGCTGATCGTGTTGTTCGGCATGCCGTATATCCAACCGCCGCCGTAGGTTCGAGTGTCGGAGGGAAAACCGAGCGTGTGGACGACCTTGCCCTCGGGAAAACGGCCCTCGGGCAGTTCCC
>JAYVUD010000023.1:0-2284 GCA_043788335.1 Chloracidobacterium sp.
CTTCAGTCTTTTCCCGATAGCTTTGAATTCTCACCGCAAAAGAAGCTCGCGTACCAACAGATCGGAAATTCAGTCCCGCCGTTATTAGCACGCGCGGTAGCCGCACATTTAATCGAGAGCCTAATCGAGGCGCGAGCTCGGGCATAGCGTCGATACGGGGCAGAGATCGCACAGAGGCGTCGGTCGGCAGATTTCTCGACCGTGTGAGATGGACAAGACGTGAACGGGCAGTCTCAGCTTCGGGTTGACACGCTCTTCTAGTTGCAACGCTTTTTGCTCGGTAATTCGTCCGCCAGGGGCGTAACCTAGGCGACTCATCACGCGCCAGACGTGCGCGTCGACTGGCAGCGTTTCGGCATCGCATGCGTACATCGTGACGCATTTCGCGACTTTAACTCCGACGCCGTCGAGCTGCATCAAATATTTCTCGATGAGTTCTGGATCTTTACGGCCCGCTCGCGTGAGACCGGACCTACCGAAATCGCGAAGGACGGCTCGCGCGGCATCTCGTATTTGCGCGGATTTGAGCTTAGAGAGGCCGGCCGGTTTGAGGATCGACGTGAGATCTGCGAGGCGTGCGGCTGCGAGCGCGTAGATCGTCGGGTAACGACGTTTCACGCTTTTGTAGGTGGGCTTGTAGAGTCGGTCAGCCGTTCGTACCGAGATAATGATGAAGACGAGTTCCCAGAACGCATCGCGGAGATTCGAATGGCGATCGATGCCGTATCGGGTCGTTAGCTTAGCGACGATATTTCGAAGCCGACGATCGTCGCTCGCCTTAGGAAACGACGACTCGCACACCGATTGATTTTGCGGCAATTTCGATTTCGTCTTTGAGCGTTTGAATTTGACGGGGATCGTCGGTCAGTAGGCTTACCGTAATCATGGTCGGTTTCTTAAGTAGCGGCGTCGCGTGTTCGCTCTCCAGCAGCGCTCCGGATTGGTTATCAGTGGGAGGACGGGCTGGCACGGATAACGTCTTGGGCTGGCTCTCTTCGGATGACGCTAATCCGGGAACGATCTTCGGCGATGCGGTCGTGTCGCTCGCGTCGCTCGCGGCGGCCGGAGCTCTGTCCGTAGCTATGGCATTTTGCAAGGAATACGGATCTGCGATGCGCGGCTTCGAAAGTTGCATCGTCTCGTAAACGCGGCCGAGCTCGATTGCATTTTCGAATCCCCACGACTCTGAGTTCACGCTCGGATGAGCGTTCGCGACGCCGGCATACTTCTTCTGAAGATAGCTCATGTTGTAATCTTTGGAAAGCCAACTGATGATACCGAGATAGGGCTGAACGATCTTCGCTACCGTCCTCGCCAACGGCTTGAAGACCGGAGTGTTCGTAACGACTTCATCTTTATTCGAATTAATTGGAATATCATCGATACGGCCTTGGAAGTCGATGTCGAGTCGAACGTGCGTATTGAGATGGTGCTGCGGAACTTTCGGGACGATCGTATTAGCGAGCGGATTGGACCACGACCAATGCGCGTAACGCCGACCGAAAGCGTAGAAGAAGATTCCGCTCTCCGAAGGTGCGTCGTCGAGGAGGGCGACCTCGACGTCGACTGCGACGTTCTCTACGAAAAAAGAGTATTTGCGGGGATATAATTCGGCCGGGTAGAGGAACACGGGTGGCGCGGCGACTTCTTTGAGCGGCTCGTCGTCGATGAAGATGTTCAAACGGGCCGAGTTAATACGCTTCGCATACGTATTCCAAAGTTCGTCGGCGATCCGCGCTCTATCGAAATCGACGTGTTCGAGTACGTCGATCCGTATCGAACTGGTGCCGGCGCGTATGTCTGCAGTTCGAACGTCGACATTCCAATTCTGGTGGTCGAGCCATTCGGAGGCGACGAATAATTCCAATCCCTTCGGATCGTTTAGATCGCTCGAGCGGATGGTCACCTCACGCCCGAAATGGTACATGGCCTCCTTCGCGCCGACCCCGAAGCGGCCGATGACGTTGTCGAGATGTCCTTCCGGCGTTTGAGAGCCGAGTCTCATACATCGGAGCATCTCTTCTTGCGTCATCCCCCCGGCGTCGTCGCTCACTCGCACGAAGCCTTTGGCGGCATTGAGTTCGATCCGAACCTCGATGCGTTCGCCGCCACGTTTTCGCTGCGAACAATCGAGGGCGTTATCGACGATTTCTTTGAGCGCTCCGGTGTCGCTCAAACCTCTCGCAAGATTCAAAAGAGCGATTTTATCCGGAGCTACGTTCCCGCTGAAAACGATAGATGCCGATTTTCTCGTGTCAAAATCGAGCGTTTCGTTTAAATCGCT